>DYEN01000040.1 GCA_020725705.1 Anaerolinea sp. | reverse complement strand
CGGGCAAGAACTGGGCAGCACAAGCGGCGCTTACAGCCTCTCGTCCAACATGTCGATTACGGGACCACCCGCGCTACGGCTCTGCGCTACGGCCAGAGCGTGCTCGGACAGATCACACGCGCGAACCCGGTCACCTTCTACTTCGTGCGGGCGCAGCGGGGCGAAGTCATCACGATCACCATGCGCCGCGTGTCCGGCGATCTCGATCCACATCTGGACTTCGCCACGGCAGACGGACAGATCCTGATCTCCAACGACGACGACCCGCTGGCCGAGGGCACGCTCAACGCGAGCATCCGCGATTTCACCATTCTCAAGAGCGATGTGTATCTGATTCAGGCTACCGGATACAGCGGTACTGAGGGCAGCTTCACCCTTACCGTCACCCAAACGCCCCCCGAGGAACTGGGGAAAACGCTGGAAGACGCACTTTTGATCGACTACGGGATGACGGTTCGCAACACGACCTCAGAAGACACGCCCGCACGCTACTTCCGCTTCTTCGCCACCGAAGGCGACATGCTGGCGATCACCGCCACATCCGGCGACGCATCCCTCACCGTTACCCTTCTGGACAGCGCAGCCGCCGAACTGGTCCGTGCGAGCGCCGAACGAGCCGGTGCGCCGGTGCGAATCGCCGCCTTCGCCACGCCGGCAGAAGGCATGTACTACCTGGCCGTCTCCGCAGCCCAGAACACAGCGAGCGAGTTCGAGCTACAGCTCTCAGGGCGGGCCGGGCAGGGCGCGGGCCGCGCGCTTGAAATCGTCTACGACTCCATCGTCAGCGGTCTGATTGCGGACGACCACACCGCCGACGAGTACGTCTTTCTCGGCAGCGCCGGGGATGTCGTGCGGGTGACCATGGAGCGCGCTTCCGGCGATCTGGACGCGCTGGTGACGATCTACGATCGTGACCGCAAGCAGATCGCATTTGACGACGACGGGGCAGGGGACAAAGACGCGCGCATCGACGCCTTTACCTTGCCTTACGATGGCGTGTACATCCTGGTTGCCTCACGCTACCAGCGCGAGCAGGGCCAGACCACAGGCGCGTACATTTTGCGTCTTGAGCGAATCGACGCGGGGGAGTAACATCTATCACCGTTTCGCACGGCCCGGAAGGAAACCGAGTGACCAACCACGTGATAGATCGCGCCACCCCGCGAACCAACCCGGTCGATCTCGAAGAACGCGTTCCGTTCTGGCGCACGCTGTTCTATTCGCTGGGCAACGCGGCGGGGCTGCTCACCTACAGCACGTTCAACACCTTTATCCAGTACTTCTACACCACAGTGGTCGGCCTGCCCCCGGAATGGGTGGGGCGTGGCTGGTTTGCGTTCGGCTTCTGGAACGCAATCAACGATCCTGTAGCAGGCTGGCTGTCCGACCGAACCAGCACGCGCTGGGGGCGGCGGCGATTCTTCATCGGGCTGCTTGCGATCCCGGTGGCAGTCGCCTTTGCGCTGGTCTGGCTGCCGCCGTTCGACCGCCAGAACCCCACGGCGCTGCTGGTCTACTTTCTGGCGATCATCAGCCTGTACGACCTGCTGCAAACCATCATCACGCTCAACCAGGACGCTCTATTTCCGGAGATGTACCAGTCAACGGCCGAGCGCGCCGCCGGCGCAAGCATCCGCCAGCTTATCGGCTTTCTGGCCGGCAACGGGCTGGCGGTCGCCCTGACGCCGATCATCTACGAGCATCTGGGGTGGGGGGCCTTGGGCGTGCTGTGGGGCGCTACCGCCGCCGGTTTGCACTTCCTGTCGCTCATCGGCATCAAAGAGAACCCCGCGTTTGCGCAGAAGAAGAAGTCGTCGCTGCGCAGCCAGCTTCGCATCGTCACAACCAACCGCACTTTTCTGATCGTGCTGTCGATCAACTTCATGACGCGCTTCATTCTGGCGGTGCTCGTTGCCGTCCTGCCGTTCTTTGCCACGTATGTCTTGCAGATCGAAGGACAGCAGCTCACGCGGCTTCTGCTGGTCTTGTTTGCCGGGGCGGGCGTGTCCCTCTTGATCTGGCAGCGCATCATCCGGCGGGTGGGATCGCGCGCCGCGATGATCCTCTCAATGACCAGCACGGCCATTCTGGCGATTCCACTGATCTTCGTCTCCAGCCTAACCTCGGCAGCGATCGTACTCGGCGTGCTGGGGCTGGCCGTGGGCGGCGCAGTGCTCGGCCCCGATATGCTTTTCGCCGAGGTGATCGACGAGGATTACGTCCGCACCGGGCGGCGCCGCGAGGGGATGTATCGCGGAATTCTGGGCTTCATCTTCCGCTTTCCGCCGGCGGTCGCCGGGCTGATCCTGGGCGAGGGGCTGGCGCTCACCGGTTTCGATGCGGATCTCCCGGCCAACGCCCAACCCGAAGCGGTCATCACGGCGATCCGGGTCTTCGCGGCGGCGCTGCCCATGATCGCCGTTGTTGCCGGGATCGCGCTGCTGTTTGCCTACCCGCTCTACGGCAGCTATCTGGCCGACATTCAGCAGCGCGCCGCCGCGCTCCGGCGCAGCGCGAACGATGCCTACGCGCGCGACTCTGCGTCCGCGCTGGATTAGCCGGGAAACGAAAAGAGCCGGGCACGACGTTCCCCGGCTCTACGATGCACACCACTCGAACCCTTACGGCGACTCGTCCGTCTCGTACTCGTCCTGCGCTGCGGGAGTCGGAATCTCGGAGCGCACGACATCCTCGTAATAGACGTCGTTCTTAGACTTGCGGACTTCCCGCGGGGCCTCGGGCACAACGATCATCAGCACGATGTAGATAATCAGACCTGGGCCACCCAGGAACATCAGCGCCACAAAGGCGAGGCGCACGAGCGTCGGATCGACTTCAAGATACTCGGCAATCCCGCCGCAGACACCGGCGAGCATCCGTTCATTGGTCGAGCGATACAGGCGTTTGTGTGTGGTCACGGCTTTTCTCCGTACGGCTGCGAATTCCATCTATCCCTTAATACGCAGCGCGCTGCACGGAGTTTCACTGCCGCACCATTTCCGGCTGTGGCTGGGCGGTGACGTGCAGGTGTGCCATGCTTTCCGCACGCGATTTCAGCGCTTGGAGCTGTTCGCGCACCGCCAGAAAGTACACTTTTTCTTCACCCAGGTTGTACAACCACCCCAGCGCCCCGTAGGTATAGGCGCGGCGGCGGATCAGCAGCCGGGTGCTGCCGTCGGAGCGTCGCTCGAGCAGGAACAGCGTGGTCACGTCCTGTGCAATGCCGAACAGGCGGCGCAGGCTAAACCCACCGTAGAGCAGCTTGCGGTTGGGTTCAAGCTCCATGATGTGATAGCCGCCGTCCATCTCGTCCCCCACCGCGGGCGGGTCGAGGTCCTGCCGGATGAATGTCACACTGGGGATGCCCCAGTTGGTTATCACATCCAGCCCGTAATAGCCGCTGCGCTCGCGTCCCATCTGCGCGATCCACGGCCAGACGGCTTCCGGCGGCGCATCGATATCGATCGCGTTGGTGAACTGCAAGTTCGGTTTGGGAATGATATCGTCGCCCGGCAGGCGCCGCTGTGACTCGCCCAGGCGCGTGCCCCATTTGAGCATTTGCGGGCGCAAAAACAGAAAGTAGATCAGCGCCCAGGCACCATACAGGCTCGTCAACGGTATTCCCGGTTTGCTTTTCTGAACGCTCATCGTCACTCCCCTGCAGGGTGAATGTCCACGCCGCGAACTATACCGCCCCGGCTGGGCCGGCGCAACCGGTCACATGCGATGATCTAGTCGATTCCCACGATTTCACCTGACATTTTATAGACAGTAATCTATAATATTCGTGAATATTGAGAAATGGATTTCCAGGGAGCGTAAACTGACAACCAGGCCCCAATGGGAGGCAAACATGACGGATATTTCACAGCGTGGCTATGCTCACCCTGAGATGCTGGTTTCGACCCAGTGGGTTGAAGATCATCTTAACGACCCGCAGATTCGCATCATCGAGTCCAACGAGGACCCGCTGCTGTATGCGTCCGGGCATATCCCCGGTGCGGTCGAGGTTGACTGGGCGCAGGACCTCAACAACCCGCTGCGGCGGGATTACCTCGACCAGCGCGAGTTTGAGCAGTTGATGTCACGCCTGGGCGTGACACCGGAGACAACGCTGGTCTTTTACGGAGATAAGAACAACTGGTGGGCCACCTATGCATTCTGGGTGTTCCAGCTTTTCGGCCACGAGCACGCGCGCATTATGGACGGCGGGCGCGGCAAATGGCAGGCGGAAGGCCGCCCCATGACTCAGGAAGTGCCGCAGTATCCGCCAACGACGTACAAAGCGCGCCCGCGCGACGACCGTCACATCCGCGCTTTCCGCGACCAGGTCTACCAGCATGTCCAGGCCAATCTGCCGCTGGTCGACGTGCGCAGCCCCGAAGAGTACTCGGGCCAGCGCCTGCACATGCCTGACTATCCCAACGAAGGGGCGCTGCGTGGCGGGCACATCCCCGGCGCCGTCAATGTGCCGTGGAGCAGGGCGGTCAACCCGGATGGCACGTTCAAACCGGCAGACGAGTTGCGCCGCATCTACGAAGAAGAACAGGGACTCTCGCCTGATAATGAGATCATCACCTACTGCCGCATCGGCGAGCGTAGCAGCCACACCTGGTTTGTTCTGAAGTATCTCCTGGGCTACCCGCGTGTGCGCAATTATGACGGAAGCTGGACCGAATGGGGCAACCTGGTCAACGTCCCCATCGAGCGCTGAGACCGGCGCCCCAAGATCGCGAGAAGGTATGAAGAACTATCCGCAAGCGCTGAACGACCTGCTGGACGACTTTGAGTTTGTGACCACCCGGAGTGAGCGCGCCGAGCTACTACTCGACATCGCGAGCCGGTTCGAGCCGGTTCCCGCGCGGATCGCCACACGCCCTTACCCTGAGGAACACCGCGTGCCGTTCTGCGAATCAGACGCCTATGTCTGGTCAGAGCCGCGCGACGATGGGACGCTGAAATTCTACTTCGCGGTCGAGAATCCGCAGGGTCTGTCGGCCCAGGCGATGGCGGTCATTCTCGACGAGACGCTGTCCGGCGCGCCGCTGGAGCAGGTGGCCAGCGTTCAGCCCGACATCGTGCTGAAAATCTTCGGCCCCGAGATCTCGATGGGCAAGGGGCAGGGTTTGATGGCGATGGTTGCGGCGGTTCAAAATGCGGCACGGCAGGCCCTCGCCGGGCAGCGGTAAGCTGCCGGCGCGTTCTGCTACGGGGCAGTGCCGCTCTCAGAACCGGTCGCGCATGGTGCTGTGATAGCCGGTCAGCTCCGCGTAGCCATACCCCGTCGCGTCGCCGCTCACGCGCACTGCCCCTTCCCAATAGACAATGCCCTCGTGCAGCTCTTGATCGGCCAGCAGTGGCTCGACATACAGCGTGAGTGGCACACCGCCCTCTGGCGCGACCGTGATCCGCCATTCCGCCGGGTACGTCGCGCCGGAGTGCGGGCTGGTCCACCATCCGAGTGGCTCAATCGTGATCTCGGATGCGCTGAGCGGCACCGTCTCGCCGTCCGCTTCGATCAACAGGCCGCCGAAAGCCGGCTCGATCCCGCCATCCACCAGGCGGATCTGCCCGACCATCAGTTCGCGGTTGCCGTCCAGGTGCAGCCCGAACCAATCCCACCCCTGCGCGTCGGGACCGAGCGCACTCGTGCCAAACTCGTGATCCATCCAGCTTGCACCGGTCACACTGAACTGCTCCGCGCCGATCGCAATGACGCCGGATGTCGCCAGGCGGCTGAGCGAGTAGTAGTAGCTCGCGTTACCCGGCTCGCCGCTCTTGGGACTGAGACCGTCGCGGCCATGCAGCGCCGGCGGCTTAAGCTGGTGTAGTTCCAGTTCGATCGCGGCTTCGGGCGACCGGGCGGTGATCATGATCTGCTCGGCAGCGTCGTCGCGGGCGCTCACTGCCCAGTCATCCAGCCAGACCCGGTAGCGCGGTTCGGTTGTGGCGCCGGCCAGACCCGCCGCGCCGCGGCTGAAGCGCTGCGCCTGGTAAAAGGCGCCATCCGCGACGTCCGTCACGGTGAAGTGTGCCATGTAGACCTGATTCGCGCGCCACTCAGACGGAGAGGGGCGCTCGCCTGGCGTCAGCGCACGGCGGAAGATGGTAAACTGGTAGCCGAAGCGCCGTCCGTCTTCGGTGGCGAGGTTGCCGGTGTAGTACCACCACTCCGTCTGAAAGGCGGGATGCGCGCCGTGATCGGCGGGGAAGGACCATGCGCGCGGCTCAACTGCGCGCGCAAAACCGTCCAGGCCGAGGGCGGGGGCATCCGGCAGCACCGCGCGCTGCTCGGCAGCCGTGCCCGGCGTGCCGCGACCCGCCAGCGCTGACGACACGATCAGCGCCACAGAGGCGACGAACGCCGCCGCCACGCCCCACCGCACAAGCGCGCGCATCACCAGCCCAGTCCCGCGATGATCCGGTCCGCCAGCCCGGCGCCGATCATCTCGCACGCTTCCAGCCGGCGGATCAGATCGACCCACTCGGCGCGGCGCGGATCGCGCTCGAACACCGGGCGCAGCAGCGCGACGGCCTGTTCCACATCGCTTAGCTCGTCGGCGACGTTCATCGCCTGCCAGAACGGCAATTCTTCCATCTCCGGCGCGATCGCGCGCGCCTGCTGCCACAGCGCCAGTGCTTCGGTCGAGTTCCCTTCGTTCAGCAGATCGTATCCGCGCTCGTCGATCACCGCGGCACGCCGCAGACGAACCAGCCGCGCCAGCTCGTCGAGCGGTGATTCATGCTCGTCCACGCGCAGATCGTAGATCGCGTCCCAGGCGGGTTTGGAGCGATCGCCGGACACGATTTTGAGCGCCGCCGACTGCATCCCGCGAATATCGCCGTCTTCGGCCTGGGCGGCCTGCAGCGCCGCCAGCATCCGCGCCGCCAGGTCTCCGGACGCATGCTCGTAGGCTTCAGCCATCGCCGGGACGACGGTCGGGCGCGTCATCATATTCGCCTGGACGCTGTACCCTTCGCCGACGTAGTGCGATGCCTCGGCAATACATTTCTCGCCGGTCCACGCGGCAGCCCGCCCCTGTGCGTCCACCACGGCGACTTGTCGCCGGGCAGCACCCGCGTCGGACGCGACCAACGCGGCGATGACCCGCTCCGGCTCGACCCCTTCTTCCAGCAGCGCCAGCCCCAGCGGCCCGAAGCGGATGTTCGCCGAAGCCTGCGTCGCCAGCGCGCCGAGTCCCGGCCGCAGCCAGGGAACGACGCTGCCCACGCACATCTGGTGTGTCTGGACGGCGACGCCCAACTCGCCGGTGTGCGGATCGCGCGCCACAATGCTATAGGTGCTGAATTCCCGCGAAAAGTGCTGCTCCATCCTACTCGCTCCTCAACGCCTGGGCGGTCACCAGGCGGCTGAGGCGCCACGCCGGGTAGACCCCGGCCAGCAGCGCCGCACCCAGCGCAACCGCCAACGCCTGCACAAATGGCTGGCCGCTGAGTATCAGGTCCATCGACCAGCCGAACGAACGCACGTTGATCACGTCGATCAGAATCACGGCCAGCGCAATCCCCTGGGGCAGGGCGAGCAAGCCGGCAGCCAGCCCCATCAGGCCGGTCTGAATCAGGGTAAAGATGCGAAGCTGGCGCGGCGTCATGCCGTTGGCACGCATCACGCCGTACTGGCGCGTGTGTTCAAGCTGCAGCGCCAGCAAAGTGCTCAGAATACCGATAAACGCGACGATCGCCGCCAGCAGACGCAACGCGATCGTGATCGCAAAAGTCCGGTCGAATACTTCAAGCGCGCCTGCCCGCAGTGACCGGTTGCTCTGGGCGCGCAGCCCGGTATCGATCAGCGTCTCGCTTTGCAGCGTTTCCAGCACACGCTCCAGTTGCGCACCCGGTGCCAGATCGAGCGCGATAGCCGAGATATACGGATCGTCCCAATAGCGATCGTACGTCGTGCGCGCCATCATGACGCTGCCCTGGTCGGTCGTGTAGTCGTAGTACACGCCGGCTACGTCGAATGTGTGCGGACCGCGATCGGTCAGCAGCGTGATCTGCGCGTTCTCCGGCGTGATACCCCGGCGGAACGCGAACGGCTCGCTGACGACGACCTGTCCGGCGCGCAGGGCGTCCCAATAGCTGCCGGGCGTGCGCTGCCAGGCGAAGCGGCGTGCCGAACGCGTGATATCGTCGCTGGGAACGACCAGATAGGCGGGCGGCTGATCCGGATAATCCGGCGCGATGACCGCGACATTCCGTACGGTCGTCACCCGCTCGACGCCTTCGACGCGCTCAAGGCGCGACACAATGGCCGGGTCCACATCGACGGGGATGCCATTCGACTCGCCCGCGAAGGGTGAGATAAAAATATCCGCGCCCAGTGTCGTGTCCAGCCACTCGCTGACCGTCTGCCGGAAGCTGCCGATCATGACGCTGACGCCGACGATCGCGCTCACCGCCAGGGTAAGCGCGGCCACGGCAACCGACGTCCGGCTGAGCGAGCGCGTGATCGCGCGCGGCGCCATGCGCCCCAGCACGCCAAACCCGCGCGCCATGCCCGGCCCGATCACCCGCATCAACACGACCAGAACCGCCGGGGTCAGCAGCGCGCCCCCGACCAGGACCATGAACAGGCCGCCAAAGCTCACTTCCAGGCGCCGCGTGTCGATCTGCAACACGAGCGCCCCCACACCCACCAGCGCGGCAGCGCCAAGCGTCACCACCGGCAGCAGACGTCGCGTTGTACGTTCCATGTCCGAACGGCGCATCACCCCGGCCGGCTCGGTGCGTGTTGCCTCGAGCGACGGCAGCACTGCGGCCAGCACGCTGACCCCCATCCCGATCACAAAACCCCGCACCAACACGCTCGCAGGCACCGTGACCTGCTCGACTTGGACGCGGAAGTACAGGTCGTTCACCGTCTGGGCGACCAGGCCCACCGTGCTGCGCCCGAGAACGATCCCCAGCCCCAGGCCGATCACGGTCCCCACAAAGCCCAGCAGCACCGCCTCGGCCAGGATCAGCGCGAAGATCTGCCGCCGCGTGGTGCCCACCGCGCGCAGAATCCCGATGATCGGGCGGCGCTGGACTACGCTGAACGTCACCGTGTTGTAGATCAGGAAGACACCCACCAGCAGCGCCAGCAGGCTCAGCGCGCGCAGGTTCAGCTCGAACGCATCCGTCATCTGGGCCAGGGCGCTGCTGCTCGCAGCCGTGCTGACCAGTGCCACCCCGGGTGGCAGCAGTGCCTCGACGGCAGCGCGCTCCGCGTCTGACCCGAGGATCAGGTCGATGCGGGTCAGTTCGCCCGGCCTGCCGGAGATCTCTTGCGCTGTGGCAATATCCGCCACCATCAGATCATTGACAGCGCCGGCGCTGCCCTCGTGCGCCGGCGAGAGGAAACCTGCTACGGTGACCACTGCGGCCCCGCGTGTGCGTGTGCGCAGCGTGAGCGTGTCACCTGGGGCGAGGCCGGCTTGCTCGGCCACGGCGCGGCTGATCAGCACCGCGCCCGGCTCGGTGAGAAAGGCCAGGATGCCGGCGCCGCCGTCGGGTCCCGCTTCGGCAAGCATATCCGCCGTCAGGTAGGTGCGGAACGGCCCCTCGGCAAACGGGTCGACGCCCAGCAGGCGGAAAGTCCGGCCACCCAGCGACTCGGCGCGGACGGTGGACTCAATCACCGGTGCGCTGGCCCGCATCCCTGCCTCAACGCGCAGCGCACGGTACAGGCCGGTCGGGACGCTGCCGGCACTGCCAACGATCTGATGCGTGGCGCGCCCGGTGACGCTGTTGACGCTCAGCGCAAAGGCGCGGCTGGCTGCGCCGTTTGCCAGATCGATTGCCACGCCGACGGCCACCCCCAGCGCCACACCCGCGATAAACAGCAGGCTTTGCACCAGGCGGCGGTCGATGTAGCGCCGCGTGAGTCGGAGCACGGCAGGATTAATCACCGGTGACCTCTCATTGGGGAGCCGAATGCACCGGCTCCGGTGGATGGAGCACCGGTTCGAGCTGGCCGCTGCGGATGCGGAACACACGATCGGCCTGCGGGACGATGGCCGGGTCATGCGTTGCCATGATCAGCGCGCGGCCAGACTGCCGGGCCAGCTCCAGCAACAGCGCCAGAACCGCCTGACCGGTCGCAGCGTCCAGATTGCCGGTCGGCTCGTCGGCCAGAACCAGGCGCGGCTCGTGGATCAGCGCCCGCGCAATGGCGACGCGCTGTTGCTCTCCGCCGCTCAGCCGGTCGGGAAACTCAGCGGCCCGGTCGGCCAGACCCACACGCGCCAGCAGCAAACGCGCCCGCGCCTGAGCGTCGCGCAGGCGGGTGCCGCGCAGT
>DYEN01000473.1 GCA_020725705.1 Anaerolinea sp. | reverse complement strand
GCCGCTGGCTCCCGACGCGGCGGTGCCCCCCCTGGTGGTCGGTGGTACGCCGCTCTACGACGCGCCGCGTGTCGCGTCAGCGCTCGGCCTGGCGCGGGTCTGGGTCAAGGACGACGGGCGCAACCCGACCGGATCGCTGAAAGACCGGGCCAGCGCGCTTGTTGTGGCGCGGGCCGTGGCAGAGGGAATCCGCGTCGTGACCACGGCCAGCACGGGCAACGCGGCTGCGGCTCTGGCCGGGCTGGCAGCGAGCGTCGGGTTGCCGGCGGTGATCTTCGTGCCGGAGACGGCGCCCGAAGCCAAGATCGCGCAGCTTCTAACCTATGGGGCGACGGTGCTGCTTGTGAAGGGCAACTATGACCGGGCGTTTGACCTGGCCGTGGCGGCTGCTGAACGCTACGGCTGGTACAACCGCAACACCGGCATGAACCCCTATACACTCGAAGGTAAGAAGACCGTCGCGTTCGAGATCGCCGAACAGCTCGGCTGGCAGATGCCCGATGCGGTGGTGGTCAGCGTGGGCGATGGGAATATCATCAGCGGCGTGCATAAGGGATTCCGCGATCTGCACGCGCTGGGCTGGATTGACCGCATCCCTCGCCTGATCGGGGTGCAGGCGGACGGCAGCGCGGCGTGCTATCAGGCCTGGAAGACGGGGGCAGATCCGGCGACGATGGAGCCGATCAACGCCCAGACGGTTGCCGACAGCATCGCCGCCGATCTCCCGCGTGACCGCGTCAAAGCGGTACGCGCGGTGCGCGAGACGGATGGCGCGTTTGTGTCCGTTTCCGACGAGGCGATTTTGGCTGCGATCCCGCGCCTGGCCCGCGAGAGCGGCGTGTTCGCCGAGCCGGCGGCGTCGGCAGCGTACGCCGGGGCGCAGGCCGCGCTGGCGCAAGGTGTGCTGAGCGCGTCGGACCGGGTGGTGCTGATCGTCACCGGGAGCGGGCTGAAGGATATCCGCAGCGCGATGCGCGTGGCCGGCAGCGGCCATCCGGTCGCGCCGGACATCGAGGAAGTGGAGAAAGTTCGCCAGGCGCTTGGCCTGCCGAGTCTGAAATAAGCAACGGATGGGCGCCAGGTCTATCGCGCCCATCCGGGGAATTGGCTACAATTGCAGCAACGCACGCTACGAGTAGGTTGGTCATGGCCGATCACCCAGTGTTTTCGATCATCGCGCCGGTTTTCAACGAAGAACCGATCATTGACGAGCTGTACCGGCGCGTCGCTGAAGTCATGGACTCGACAGGCGAGTCGTGGGAGCTGGTCATGGTCAACGACGGCAGCTACGACGGCTCTGCCGAGAAGATGCGCGCGCTGCAGCAGCGTGACCCCCGCGTGCGCGTGATCAACTTTGCGCGCAATTTCGGGCATCAGAACGCCGTCACCGCGGGAATGGACTACGCGCGGGGGGATGCTGTCGTGATCATTGACGCCGACCTGCAAGACCCGCCCGCTGTCATCCTCGACCTGATCGCCAAGTGGCGCGAAGGCTATCACGTGGTCTACGCTGTGCGCTCGGAACGGCGCGGGGAGACGTGGTTCAAGCGGCTGACTGCCAAGATCTTCTACCGCATGATCTACCGCATCACGGACGTGAACATCCCCCTGGACACCGGCGACTTCCGGCTGATGGATCGCCAGGTGGTCGACGCGGTGAAGTCGATGCGCGAGCACAACCGGTTTATTCGCGGCATGACAAGCTGGGTCGGGTTCCGTCAGACGGGGGTGCATTACGTCCGGCAGGAGCGCTTTGCCGGCGAGACGAAGTATCCATTGCGCAAAATGGTGCGCTTTGCCCTGGATGCGATCACAGGTTTTTCGTACTTCCCGCTCCAGGTCATGATCCACGCCAGCCTGGTCCTGGCGCTGATTGCGGTGCTCGGTGTGCCGATCGTCGCGTTCTTGCGGCTGGCAACCGGCGAGTTGATCTTCGAAGGTCAGGCAACGACTCTGGTTGTGCTGTTGCTGCTGAGTTCGTTCCAGTTGTTCTTCTTCTTCATCATGGGCCAATACGTCGCCCGCATCTACGACGAAGTGCGCCAGCGCCCGCTTTACATTGTCGCTGAGGTCTGGGAGACGCCGACCGATCAAGCGCAGCCGGAAGGCGCCGAACCTGCTGCTGTCCAGCAAGCGGAAGACGCCTCATCGCATGGATGACCGGGGAGCAACGCAGCAGAGAAAGGAGGCCCATCCGTGACCGACCCAGTGCAGCCCAGCAGCCGTACCCCAGATGATATGGAGCGGATTGAGCGCTACCGCCGCCTTGTGCTGGAGTATGAAGCCCTGGACGAGGAGATCGACGCGCTGCTGGCCGACCATAAAGGCGCCACAGAGAATATGTCTGATGAAGACTTTGACCGGTATCGCGAGCTGGCCCACCGCCGCGACACGCTCTACAACCAGATGAAGACGCTTGAAAGCCAGATCCATCTCGATGACGAGGGTTGAGAGCGGCTTCCTGTCACAGGCAGGCCGCTTTTGTGTTCGTTTCCTGATTTGTGCAGCTCACAGGAGTGCCCCGTGGAAGACCGAAGACTGATTACCGGCCCAACATTTGAAGAAATGCTGCATCCCCATCTGATCGATCCCGACATTCGTCGCAAAGCCCACGAAGCGCGGACCAACGACCCGCTGGCATGGATCAATCTGTTCAACATCTCCTGGCGCGACATCAACGACCGCATCCAGTACATTGTGCTGCCCAAGGCTCTCACCGGTGTCGATACGCCGATCGCGCTGCTGACCAGTATTCATTTCCCCACCCGCAGCCACAAGGTCGGCGCGACCTACTCGGTGTTGATCGAGAAAGAGCTTTTCGGGGATGTCGATCCCTGGAAGCACACCCTGATCTGGCCGTCCACGGGGAACTACGGCATCGGCGGGGCCTACGTGGCAGGGCGGATGGGCGTGCGCAGCGTGGTCGTGCTGCCCGAGGAGATGAGCAAAGAGCGTTTCGAGATGATCGAGCGCTTTGGCGCTCAGGTCATCAAGACACCCGGCTGCGAGAGCAACGTCAAGGAGATCTACGACAAAGTCAAGGAATTGATGGCGGCGGATCCCCTGATGCGGAACATGAACCAGTTCGAGGAGATGGGCAACTACCGGTTCCACTATTATGTCACCGGCAACACCGTCATCGACCTGGCGCGCGAGCTGGCAGAGCAGGGGATCGGGCGCGGCAAGGTGTCCGCCTATGTGTCGTCGATGGGCAGCGCCGGGACAATCGCCGCAGGCGACCGGCTCAAGCAGGAATGGTACGATCACAAGATCGTCGGCCTCGAGCCGATACAATGCCCCACGCTCGCGCTGAACGGCTACGGCGGGCATGACATCCAGGGCATCGGCGACAAGCACGTGACCTGGATCCACCATGTGACGAACATGGACGCCATCATGCTGATCGACGATCTGGAGTGCAAGCTGGGCCTGCAGCTTTTTGCCGAGGATGAGGCCAAACGCGCGCTGGTTGAGGCGATCGGCGTGCCGCAGGACGCGGTCGATTATCTCTCGACCCGTCTGGGCATCAGCAGCATCTGCAACATCTACGGCGCGATCAAAACGGTCAAACACTACGGTTTTGGGCCGGATGACTTGGTGGTCACGGTGGCCACAGACGGGCTGGATCGCTATTGGAGCGTGATGGCCGATATGCAGCGCGATTTCGGTGTCATTGACCGCACCGAGGCTGTTGCGCGCGTACGAAGCCTGTTTCACGGCAAGAAGACCGACTACATCTGGGATGGCACTGCCGAAAACCGGATGCGCTGGCACAATCTCAAGTACTACACCTGGGTGGAACAGCAGGGGCGCACCGTCGAAGAACTCAACGCGCAACTTGACCCGGCCTGGTGGGAAGAACACCAGCGGCGCGTCAGCGAGATCGACGCGCGCCTGCTAGAGTACCGCGCCAGCCACCCGGTGGTCGCCTGACGGTGTCCGGCCGTGTATCCTGAGGACCGCGTGCTGGTGGCTGTGATCAATCGCAAGCGCGATCTTGCCTATGCCCAGCACGAGCACTGGTATCGCATTCCCTTCCAGCAGGCGGCCAACGGGATCTACGCGGAGTATGTCGCGTTCTTTCTCAGCCGGGCGTTCGGCGAGCAGAACGGCGGCATCCACTATTACGCGCGGCGCACGGGGCTGGAGCTGGTTCGACGGCGCGATCTGCTGCCCGGCGAGCCAGACCATCCCCGTGCGGACTGCTGGTATCACAAGCTGCAACTGGGCGAGCTACGCCGCAAAGACCCGCCGATTCTCAACCCGACCCACTGGCGCGTTGCCTTCATCTTCACGACCTGGGATCGGTTCTGCGCGGCGCGCCAGGTGGCGGACCTGTATAGCGACGCCGATCGCTTTGTTGATCGCGTTTTTCACGCGCTGCGACAATCGGGCTTGCAGGCCGAACGCATCTGGGATGCGGCGCCATCTGCCGGGGCAGGCGGTGCGGCGCTGCGCCTTGAGTGCCGGAACGGTCCCGTGATCGCTTCGACGGTGCCGGGTTCTTCGACGGCGGTTTCGCTTGAGGTGTCCGATGCGGCAGATGCGGTCCGGAACGGCGTGGAACGCATCCTGGACGCGGTCAAGGCGCGAGGTGGGGCAACGACAGCCGGCAAGTCACCGGAAGGATAGCGAAAAAAATGGCTTTGTTAGTCACGAATGGGCGGTTGGTAACGTGGGAAGAACCCAACCGGATCGTGGACGGCGGCGCACTGCTGATTGACGGCGCTGCGATTGCCGCGGTGGGCACGGCACGTGAGCTGGAAGCGCGCTACCCGGATGCCGAGCGCCTCGATGCGCGCGGGCAGCTTGTCATGCCGGGGAACATCTGCGCGCACACGCACTTCTACGGGGCTTACGCGCGCGGGCTGGCGATCCCGGGTCCGGCCCCGAAGGATTTCCCCGAGATTTTGCAGCGGCTGTGGTGGCCGCTCGACAAAGCGCTTGACGAGCGCTCGGTGCGCTATAGCGCACTGGTGTGCCTGGTCGATGCGATCAAGCATGGCACGACGACGCTGATCGACCACCACGCCAGCCCGAATTTTATCGACGGCAGCCTGGACGTGATCGCGGACGCGGTGGAGCAGGCCGGGCTGCGCGCCGTGCTGTGTTACGAGGTTACCGACCGGGATGGCGACGCCAAGGCCCGGGCGGGCATCCAGGAAAATGTGCGCTTCCTGAAGTCCGGCGCCGCCCGCCCGATGGTCCGTGGCACGTTCGGCCTGCACGCCAGCCTGACGCTTTCCGACGCGACGCTTGAAGCGTGTGCTGACGCTGCCGCCGGGCTGAACACCGGCTTTCACATTCATGTGGCCGAGCATGAGGCCGACGAAGAGGATAGCCTGCGCAAGTGTGGCGAGCGCGTGGTGCATCGGCTCCACCGCCTGGGCATTCTGGGGCCGCGCACGATCGTGGCGCACGCGGTGCATACGGACGAAGCAGAGCGGGCGCTCTTGAAGGAAACGGGCACCTGGATCTCGCACCAGCCACGCTCGAACATGAACAACGGCGTGGGCGCGGCGCCCATTGACCGGATGCGCGAGGAAGGGCAGCGGCTCGTGCTGGGCAACGACGGTTTTTCGAACAATATGTGGGCGGAGTGGAAAGCAGCCTATCTGTTACACAAGGTCGCCAACCGCGATCCGCGCCGGGCGCCGGGCGATTTTATCGCGCAGATGGCTGCGCAGAACAACGCTCGCCTGGCCGAGGTGTTCTTTGCCGGAGAAACGATTGGGCGTCTGGTACCGGGCGCAGTGGCGGATGTCGTTCTGGTTGACTACCATCCATTCACGCCGTTGTCGGCAGGCAATCTGCCCTGGCATATTCTGTTTGGGTTCGAAGCCTCGATGGTCACAACAACCATCGCCGGGGGCAAAGTCTTGATGCGCGACCGGCAGCTTCTGACGCTGGATGAAGCGCAGATCGCAGCAGAGGCGCGGGCATACGCGCCGATGGTGTGGGACAATTACCGGCACTACGCAGAACGCGCGCTGCTGGCTTAGGAGGATGCTCAGTGTCTGAACAGTCGGGGAAAGCGATGACCATCGCGGTGATCGGCGGGACCGGCAAAGAAGGTTCGGGTCTGGCCTTGCGCTGGGCGCACGCCGGGTATGACGTCATGATCGGATCGCGCGAGGCCGAACGTGCCGCAGCCAAAGCGGCGGAGTTGAACGCCGTGCTAGGCCGCGACGCGGTTCGCGGAGCCGACAACGTCACGGCTGCGCAAGCCGCCGATGTGGTGGTGCTTAGCGTGCCCTATCAGGCGCACCGGCCGATCCTGGAATCGATCAAGGCGGCGGTGCAAGGCAAGATTCTGGTGGATGTAACCGTGCCGCTGCAACCGCCGGACATCCGCACCGTGCACATCCCGCCGGGGCAGGCGGCTGTGCTCGAAGCGCAGGCCCTGCTGGGTCCGGATGTGCGCGTGGTGGCGGCGTTTCAAAACATCAGTTACACGCATCTGAGCCACCTCGATCGGCCGGTTGACAGCGATGTGCTTATCGCGTCCGACGATGACGAAGCCAAGCAGGAAGTCGCGAAGCTGGTGGAAGCGATTCCGGGAATGCGTGCCATCGACGGCGGCCCGCTGGTGAACGCGATCGCGGCGGAAGCGCTGACGCCGGTGATTCTGTATCTGAATCGGCGCTACAAGGCAGCGGGCGTGGGTATTCGCTTCACGGGCCTGGATGCCTGAGACGCGATGCGAGCCGAATTGCCTCAGTTGCGTCTGATCGCGCTACCGAATATTCCGATGGTCCGGCCCGGCGACGATCTGGCCGCGTTGATCGCCACCAGCCTGGCCGAGGCGGAACTCGCGCTGGAGCCGCAAGATGTGCTGGTCGTTACGTCCAAGCTGGTTTCCAAGGCAGAAGGCCGTTTCGTCGATCTTGCCACGGTGACACCCTCGGCGCGCGCGTTTGAGGTGGCTGCTCAGACGCGCAAAGACCCGCGCCTGGTCGAACTGATTCTGCGCGAGTCGACGGCCATTTCGCGGCAGCGTGCCGATGTGCTGATCGTGCGGCATCGGCTGGGCTTCACGCTCGCCAACGCCGGGATCGATCACTCGAACGTCGGGCCGGACGGCGAGGACCGGGTCCTGCTGCTGCCAGAGGACCCGGACCGTTCGGCGCGCGCCCTGCGGGCCGGGTTGGAGCGGCGGCTTGGCGTGGCGCCGGGCATCGTGATCAGCGATTCGCATGGGCGCCCCTTTCGCATCGGGACGGTGGGCGTCGCCATCGGACTGGCGGGCATTCCCGCTGTGATGGATCTGCGCGGTAGGCGCGACTTGTTTGGCCGTGTGCTGCGCGTGACGGTGACCGGCCTGGGCGACGAGATTGCTGCCGCGGCAGGCTTGCTGAGCGGGCAGGGGGCCGAGGCGCGGCCCGTAGTACTGGTGCGCGGGCTGAACCTGCCGGCGGTGGACGGCTCCGCAGCCGACCTAGTCCGGCCACCGGAGTTGGACCTGTATCGTTGAGCGCTGGAATGGGGGCGGGCGTATAATGGAAGTGGAGCAGGTGACGCTGGCGGTTATACGCGGGCGTCGCTCAATCCGGCGCTATCAGGATCGGCCCGTGCCGCGCAGTCTGATCGAGCAATTGCTCGAAGCCGCGCGCTGGGCGCCCTCGGCGCACAACCGGCAGCCATGGCGCTTTGCGGTGATCGCCGATGCGGCCCGCACAGCAGGGCTGGCCGCGGCGATGGGTGAGCGTTTGCGTGCCGATCTGACCGCCGATGGGCTGCTGCCGGACGCGATCGAGCGTCAGGTCAGGCGGTCATATGAGCGCATTACGACGGCGCCGCTGGTCATCGTGTTTTTCCTGAGCCTGGCCGAGATGGACCGCTATCCAGACTCGCGCCGCCAGGACGCCGAGCACATGATGGCAGTGCAAAGCGTGGCGCTTGCTGTGCAGAACATGCTCTTGCTGGCCCACGCTCAGGGATTGGGCGCGTGCTGGATGTGCGCGCCGCTCTTTTGCCCGGACGTGGTGCGTGCCGAGCTGAATCTCCCGGCCGACTGGATCGCGCAGGGACTGCTGACGATCGGGTATCCTGCCGAGGTGCGGAGCAAAGACCGGGAGCCAATCGAGTCAAAGGTCGTATGGTATTAGACGGATCTCTCCGCGTTGTCGTGCTGGCTGGTGGTGTGGGTGGGGCCAAGCTTGCGTATGGCGTTGCGATGCAGGTGACCCCCCAGCGGCTGGCGATCATTGGCAACGTTGGGGACGATTTCGAACACTACGGCCTGCATATCTCCCCCGATCTGGACACGGTCATGTATACCCTGGCCGGGATTGCCAACCCGACGACGGGGTGGGGCATCGAGGGCGACACGCGCCAGATGCTGGACATGCTGACCCGTTACGGCGAGGAGCCGTGGTTCGGCATTGGCGACCGCGACCTGGCGACGCATCTGCTGCGCACGGCGTGGTTGTCCGCGGGGCACTCTCTGACCGAGGTGATGGCCCGGCTGTCCGCTGCGCTAGGCGTCGGGTGCCGGCTGCTTCCGGCCACCGATGGGCTGCTGCGCACGATGGTCGATACGCGCGAGCTGGGCACGCTGCCGTTTCAGGAATATTTCGTGCGCCACCGCTGGCAGCCCATCGTCGAGCGTATCTGGTTCCGGCGCGACGGCGCGTGCGAAGTCACCCGGCAGGTGTGCCAGGCCGTTGAGCAGGCGGACCTGTTGATTATCGCGCCGTC
Organism: Anaerolinea sp.; assembly: GCA_020725705.1. Taxonomy (GTDB): domain Bacteria; phylum Chloroflexota; class Anaerolineae; order Aggregatilineales; family Aggregatilineaceae; genus DYGX01. The sequence continues at coordinate 9,599 of DYEN01000473.1, read as the reverse complement.
GAACCCGCTGCTGTCGATCGGACCGATTCTGGAAGTCGATGGCATGCGCGATTTGATGGCAAAGCGGCGCGGGCCGTGTATAGTTGTTAGCCCGTTTGTAGGCGGGCGGGCCGTCAAAGGCCCGGCAGACAAGCTGATGCGCGAGCTGGCGCTGGATTTCTCACCGCGCGGACTTGCGCGGTTCTATGCCGGCCTGATCGATGGGCTGGTAATCGATGAGTCGGACGCCGGCGCCCCGCAACCAGAGGAGACTCCTGTGCTGATCACGCAGACGCTGATGGTGTCTGCTGCGGACAAAGTCCGGCTGGCGGGCGAGGTGCTGGCTTGGGGAGGCGAGTTAGCGGAATGAATGTTTGGGCGATTGTTCCAGTTAAACCGTTGAACCGTGCGAAGAGCCGTCTGGCGGAGGTTCTGCCGCCAGATGATCGCGAGCAGCTCGCCGCCGGGCTGCTGGAGCGCACGATCCGGCTGCTGCAGCCGATGCCGGAGATCCACGGCGTGCTGGTGATCAGCCGCGACACAAAGGCCCTGGCGCTGGTGCGCGATCTGGGCGCCCATACGGTGCAGGAGAGTGGGAATCCGGAGCTTAACACGGCGCTCTACCGGGCGACCAATGTGCTGTGGATGCAGGGGGCTGATGCTGCGTTGGTCGTGCCGGCAGATCTGCCGCTGCTCTCGGCGGACGATATCCGATCGGTCATCGGGCTTGCCCGCTATCAGCAGACGGTGGTTCTGGCTCCGGATCGGCGCGAGGAAGGGACCAATCTGCTGCTGGTGCGGCCGCCCGGCCTGATCCCGTACGCGTTCGGCGGGCCGAGCTTTGCCGAGCACCAGCGGCTGGCGCACGAGGCAGGCGCCACCCTGCACGTCTATCGTTCCGAGCGGGCCGGGCTGGACCTTGACACGCCCGATGATTTGCTGACGTACTACGAGCTGGCTGCCCTGTGGAATGAGCCGGTTGTGGAGCATAGGCGGCCCGCGCAGTGGATGCTGGACAGCCACCGGCATCTCGAAAAATAACCGTTTTGGCTTTGGCTTCTTATTTGCGGAGGTTTGCTAGATGGCAGATCGAGTGGCGCTTTATCTTCAGGATGCGCATCCGCTGGCCGATGCGATCGAGTACGTGCAGTATGCCGAAGACCGCGGCTTCGAGGCAGTATGGCAGGCCGAGAGCCGCTTGGTTCGCGATGCGATCGTGCCGATGGCAGCGTATGCTGCGACGACCAAGCGGATCAAAGTCGGTTCCGGCGTGATCAACAACTGGACGCGCAACGCCGCTCTCACCGCCGCCACCTTCCTGACGCTGGACGACCTGGCGCCGAACCGGATCATCCTGGGCATTGGCGCGTGGTGGGACCCGCTCGCCAAGAATGTGGGGATCGAGCGGCGCAAACCCTTGCTGGCGATGCGCGAGCATGTCACGGTGGTGCGCGATCTGCTGGCGATGAAGAACGTCACATTTCATGGCGAATTCGTCCATGTGACCGGGATCGAGCTGGATATCGTTCACGGGCGGCGCGAGCCGCGCAACGTCCCGATTTACATCGGCGCGACCGGCCCTCAAATGCTGGCACTGACGGGCGAGATCGCCGACGGCGCGCTGTTGAACTATCTGGTGTCGCCGGCGTACAACGTCCAGGCGCTGGAGCAGCTCGAAAAGGGCGCTAAGCTTTCGGGGCGCACGGTTGATGACATCGACCGGCCGCAGCTTGTGGTGTGCTCGGTCGATACCGATCGCAAGCGGGCGCTGGACGGCGCGCGCAAGCTGGTGACTCAGTATCTCGGCCAGCAGCCACACATCATGAAAGCCAGCGGTGTCAGCACGGAACTGCTCGACGAGATTCACCAGGTGCTGACCTGGCCGGCTACTGAGGAACAGATCGAGCGCGCGATGGAGCTGGTTCCGGATGAGGTGGTGCAGTTGATCACTGCGTCGGGAACGCCCGACGAAGTCCGCGCGAAAGTGCGCGAGTACGTCGCAGCGGGGTGCACGTGCCCCGTGCTCTACCCGCTTGGCCCGGATGTGCGGCTGATGATCGATACGTTTGCCGGCGGCTATTCTGCCTGATCTGCGCACGAGGTCCGCGATGCCTGCGCCAGAAACGCAGCAGCCCAGCGCCAGGTGGTGTTTTGTCTGCGGGGTGGAGAACCCCTGCGGACTGCACATCCGCTTTTTTGAAGAGGGGCCGGGGCGCGTGCTGGCACGCTTCACCCTGGGGGACGCGTACCAGAGCTATCCCGGCATCGCTCATGGGGGGATTCTGGCGACGGTGCTGGACGAGACGATGGGGCGCGCCGTGCTCGCGACGGGCAGTGAGGACGGCGTGCCCCGCTTTATGGTGACCGCTCGCCTGGAGATTCGCTACCGACATCCGGTTCCCCTGCATCAAGAGCTGACCGCTCGCGGCTGGATCGAGCACGACCGCGGGCGATCGGCGCAGGTGGCGGGCGAGATCGCGCTGCCGGATGGCACGATCGCCGCCGAGGGGCAGGCGGCGCTGGTCGCGATCCGGCCCGAGCAGATCCGGCAGATGATGGACGAGGATGTCGGCTGGCAGGTGTATCCGTAACCTGGTCGGCTGGCCGGAAAATCCCCATGCGCAAACCTTTCCCACTCGGCACGCGCCCGCCCCGGCTGAGCCGGATGTTGGCCGTCGATCGGGCTGACGGCCGCCGCTTGCTGCATGCCTGGGTGGCGGTGTGCCTGGCGGTGGGTGCCGGCACGCTGCTGTTCCTCAGCGCGAGCCTGGCCGTCAGCCGCGATCCGCTGCTGATGCCGCTCGACGATACGTATATTCATTTTCAGTATGCCCGGCAGCTCGCCGCGGGCGAGCCTTTCTCATATTTCCCCGGCGATCCGGCGACATCGGGCGGCACGAGCCTGCTCTATCCGGCGGTGCTCGCGCTGGGCTACCGGCTGGGGTTCACCGGGTGGAACCTGGCATCCTGGGCGGTTGGCCTGGGCGTGCTGGCGTTTGCAGGGTCGGCGTGGCTGGTCTACCGGATCGGCGCGGCAAACCCCTCTGGCTGGTCTGAGGGGGGCGATGGAATAGCTCTTGCGCTCGCGATCGCTTTTGCCCTGACCGGCCCGTTGCTGTGGGCGGCGCTCAGCGGGATGGAAACAGCGCTGTTCTTGTTTGTCGTGCTGCTGGCTTTCTACGCCGTCCAGCGTGACCGCTTGCGCCTGGCGGTTGTGGCGATGGCGCTGCTGCCGCTGGTCCGCCCCGAGGGCGTGTTTCTGGCGGTGCTGGCGGTGCCGGCGCTGGCGTTGCGGACTCCGTGGCCGCGTTCAACCGGCGGACGCGTGCGGCGGGGGGCGGTCCTGATGGTGCCTGTGCTGGCAGGCGCGGTCCAACCGGTGATCAACTTCGCGGTGACTGGCAGCTTCTCGTCGTCCGGTAACGCGGCCAAGTCTCACCTGACAAACGGCAGTGTCCCACTACCGGATCGTCTGCTCAACGTGGTCGAGACGTTTGCGCGACTATGGGCCGAGCTTGTGACCGGCGTCAGCCGCGACTGGGGACTGTTCACCTCTCCGCTATTGGCTGCGGTGGCGTTGGCCGGGTTGCTGGCCGGAACCTGGCCGGCGCTGCGGAGCCGGCGCGTGACGATCCCCGCGCTAGCGCTGGCCTGGATCCTGGTGCTGACCGCCGGCGTTGCCACGCTGGATACGGCCTTCTGGCAGTTCAAACGTTATCAGGTGCCGGTCATGGCGCTCTTTTTCCCGGCGGCAGCCTGGACTTGCTCGGCGATAGCGCGGCGAGGATCGCGCGGGCGGTGGGCGGGCCGGCTGATCGCAGCGTTGATTCTGGTTCCCGCGCTTGTGACCACGTTTACCTTTGCGCGCGATTACGCCGTTAACGTGCGCGTTGTACGCGATCAGCAGGTGCCGATGGCGCGCTGGGCAGCGGCCAACCTGCCCACAGGCGCGCGTGTCGGCGTCCATGACGTCGGCCTGATGGGGTACTTCTCCGGACTGCCGCTTTATGATGTGGTCGGGTTGACTACGCCAGGGCCGGCGGAGTCGTGGCGGCAGGGGCCGGGTGCGATTTTCGAGCATATGGCGCAAAGCGCATACCGGCCAGACTATTTCGCGATCTATCCGGACGTGCAGGGCCTGCGCTATCTGGTTGACGCGGGGGTGTTCGGCGAGACGCTGGCCGAGTTCGCCATCGATCTGCCGCCGCATAACGTCGCCGCCGCGACCGGTCTGCAGATCGTCAGCCGGGCGGACTGGTCCGGTGTGCCGGCTGTGGAAGCGCCCGCGCAAGCCGAGACGCTGCGCGCGATCGAGGGGCTAGTGCTGGTTGACGCCGTGGATGTAGCCGATCTCAACAGCGAAGCAGCGCACGATTACACTTGGTGGCAGACGACGCAGCCCGCCGGGTTTGTGACCGAGGTCTACCGGCTTGAGTATCAGGCTTGCGGGGCGGATGCGGCGTGCGTGGCGACGGATGGCGGGCGCGTGCTGACCGGTGGCGAGGCGTTCACGCTTGCGACGCGCCCCGGCGAAGACCTGCTGCTTGTCACACGGACACACGGCACCGAAAGCGTGCCGCTTGCGGTCGAAGTCAATGGCCGCCGGCAAGCGGCGCGTGTGCAGCCTGCCGTGCCGGGCCGCTGGGTGGAGATGGTTGCCTGGATTCCGGGCGAGCAGATCGGATCGGAAACGCGTGTCCGCATCGAAATTGAGTCACACGCCGCTGGCGGAGCATATCGACCCTACTACCATTGGGCGTTCCAGGGTACCTTTGCGCCCGAGTCCGGTCCTGACACAGAACCGGTGGCCGTTTTCGGCGCAAGCGGCGAGGTGCGCCTGCTGAACGCCGAGATCGTGCGCCGGGCGGATACGCTCGAAGTGCGCCTGACGTGGCTCGGCCCCGCGCCAGGGGCCGGTGACGCATTGCTCTTTGTTCACCTGTATAATCAGATTGACAGACCGCCGCTGGCTCAGGCGCCCGACGCCCGGCCTGGGGGTGGGGCGCTGCCACCGGGGAACTGGCTACCAGGTGTACGGCAGGACATCCTGACGGTGCCCCTGCCGCCGGACCTGGATGCCGGCACATACCCGGTCGCGATCGGGCTGTACGACGCCCTCACCGGGGAACGCTATCCCGTTGCGGGGTCGGGGGCGGACGCGGCCGGAAGGCTGTTTATTGGTGAGATATTCGTTGAGGAGTCTGGCTCGTGAGAGTGGATTTTGAGTTGAACGGACGGGCGGTGTCGATGGACGCCGCCGCGAACGAAACGCTGCTCGCGATGCTGCGGCGGCACGGTGTCTTCGGGCCGAAGCATGGCTGCGAGACGGGCGAATGCGGCGCGTGTCTGGTGCGGGTTGACGGCGTGCCGATGACGTCGTGCATGATGCTGGCCGCTCAGGTGGCGGGGCGTGCAGTCAAGACGATCGAGGGCGTCGGCGGCGCTCAAGAGCGAGGCTGGCGCGGGTCCGAGCCGCTGCACGCGCTGCAGGTTGCCTTCATCGAAACGGGGGCGATCCAGTGTGGGTATTGCACGCCGGGCATGATCATCGCAGCCGAGGCGCTGCTGGAACGCACCGATCGCCCGACCGAGGCCGAGGTGCGCGAAGCACTGGCAGGCGTGTTGTGCCGCTGCACGGGCTATGTCAAGCCGGTAGAAGCGGTGCTGCGCGCGGCGGCGGTGCTGCGTGGCGAGAGCGTGCCGCCGATTCATCCGGCTCAGGCGATTCCGGCCCCGCCCGGTCTGTTCACGCCGCCGGGCGGTGAGATGGACGATTTGCGTCCGCCGGAAGCGGGAGATGGAGGCGGCGAGACGGGCGTGCGCACGCGCGCCCTGCCGGTGATGATCGTCGCGCCCGAGACGGATACGTTGCAGCAGGTGGGCAAGCCGTCGCCGAAGGTCGACGCGCGCAAACTGGTGCAGGGCAACCCGGCCTTTACCGACGATATCGAGCTGCGCGGGATGCTGGTCGGCAAGCTGCTGCTTAGCCCGCGCCCTCACGCCTTGATCAAGCGCATCGACGCCAGCCGAGCGCGTGCGTTGCCCGGCGTGCACGCGGTTCTGACGCATCACGATCTGCCGCGCGTGGCCTACACGACCGCCGGCCAGAGCTACCCGGAGCCGGGACCGCACGACAACTTCAGTCTGGACTACAAAGTGCGCTTTGTCGGCGATCGCGTCGCGGCGGTGGCGGCAGAGACGGAGGAGATCGCGCAGCGTGCGCTGGAGTTGATCGAGGTCGAGTACGAGGACTTGCCGGCGATCTTCGACCCGCGCGAGAGTATGCAGCCCGGCGCGCCGATCCTGCACGACGAGCCGGAAAGCTGGAAGATCGAAGATCCGTCGCGCAATCTGGCGGCGGTGGTCGACTGGGAAGTGGGGAACGTTGAAGAAGGCTTTGCCCAGGCGGATCGGATTTTCGAGGCAACATACTACAGCCCGAAAGTCCAGCAGACGCCGCTGGAGCCGCATGTCACCGTCACGTGGTGGGATGAAGACGACCGCCTGGTGATCCGCACCAGCACCCAGGTGCCCTTCCACGTGCGGCGGATTTTGGCGCCGGTTCTGGGCCTGCCGGAGAAGCGCATCCGTGTGATCAAGCCGCGCATCGGGGGTGGATTCGGCGTCAAGCAGGAAGTCTTGATCGAGGACATCTGCGCTCACCTGACGATCGTCACCGGGCGCCCGGTGCGGCTGGAATACACACGCGCCGAGGAGTTCTTCGCCAGCCGCTCGCGCCACCCGATGTACCTGACGCTGAAGACGGGCGTGACGAACGACGGGCGCATCGTCGCCAACCAGCTTTATGTGCTGAGCGATACCGGCGCGACCGGCAGCCATGCGATGACCGTCGCCGGCAACACCGGCCACAAGGCTATGGCGCTCTACAACGCGCCGCATATCAAGTTCCATGCGGATATTGTCTATACCAACACACCGCCGAGCGGCGCCTATCGCGGCTACGGCGTGCCGCAGGGCTTCTGGGCGCTGGAGCAGCACATCGAGTGGATCGCGCGGGAGATGGGCTTTGATCCGCTGGAGTTCCGGCTGAAGAACGCGATCAAGGCGGGCGACGAGCACCCTGTCAGCAAGGCGTGGAGCGAAGGGCGCGAAGGCGCTCCGGAGTACATCGTGTCGTGTGGGCTGGCCGAGTGCATCGAGCAGGGGGCAGCGGCGATTGGCTGGGCGGACAAGTTCGGCAATCCGGACTGGCACCACGTGCCCGGCAAGCCGCATCTGCGGCGCGGCATCGGCGTTGCTGCCGTCATGCAAGGGACGGCCATCCCCCGGCTCGATATGGGCGCGGCCAGCATCAAGATCAATGATGACGGCTCGTTCAACCTGCTGGTCGGCGCGACCGACCTGGGCACCGGCTCGGATACGGTTCTGACCCAGATGGCCGCCGAAGTGCTGGGCTGCTCGCCGGAAGACTTCATTACCTACTCGTCGGATACCGACTTCACCCCGTTCGACAAAGGCGCGTATGCGTCCAGCACAACCTATATCTCCGGGCGGGCGGCGGTTATTGCCGCTGAGCGTGTCGCCGAGCAGATGCGCGCTGTGGCGGCTAAGATGTTTAACAAACAGCCCGGCTACGCTCCGGTCGAGCCTGACGACATCGTGCTGCGTGACCGTGCCGCACACGCGCCGGACGGCCGCAGCATCACACACCGTGAGATCGCCCTGTACAGCCTGCACACGGAAGATCAGCACCAGATCATGGCAACCGGCAGCTATGTCAGCCCGGACTCGCCGCCGCCCTTCGCTGCGCAGTTCGTGACGATCACGCTGGACACGGAAACCGGCCAGATCACGGTCGACGAGATGGTGATGGCAGTCGATGGGGGTGTGATCATCAATCCGCTCACTGCCAGCGGGCAGGTCGAGGGTGGCATGGTCCAGGCACTCGGCTACGGGCACTGCGAGGAGATGGCGTTCGACGCGCAGGGGCGCATGATCAACCCGCGCTTTGGCCCCTATAAGATTTACCGCGCCGACGAGATGCCGGAGATGGGCGTCATCTTCGTCGAGACCTACGAGCCGACGGGGCCATTCGGGGCGAAGGCGGTGGCGGAGATCCCACTGGATGGTGTCGGGCCGGCGCTGGCGAACGCGCTCTACGACGCAGCAGGCGTGCGGATCACGGATGCGCCGTTGCTGCCGGAGAAAGTCTGGCGGGCGCTGCGTGCGCAGGCGACCGGCTCTCAGCAGACCGAGGCGGCCCGGTGAACGACGATCGCGCCGTCTTTGAGGCGGCAGTTGCCGCGCAGCGTGAGGGGAAGCCCGCCGCGCTGGCGACCGTGATCGAGACGCAAGGCTCGGTTCCGCGCCAGGCGGGCAGCAAGATGCTGGTGTGGCCTAACGGCGAGATCGTCGGCACGGTGGGCGGCGGGCAGATGGAAGCGTACGTGATCCGCGAGGCGCAGGCCGCGTTGCAGGACGGGCAGACGCGAGTACTCACCTATAACCTGAGCGACCTGGGCGCGGGTGATCCCGGCGTGTGCGGCGGGACGGTGCGCGTGTTCGTCGAGCCGCTGCAGGCCCCACTCACGGTTGTGGTGATTGGGGGCGGGCATGTGGGCCGGGCTGTGGCCGAGCTGGCGAAATGGATGGAGTATCGGGTGGTGGTGGTCGATGATCGTCCGGGCTACGCCACACCCGAAGCCATTCCGGGTATGGACGCCTACTACACGGTTGGCGCGGCGGAGCTGCTCGACCGCGTCCCGATCACGGCCCGCACTGCGGTTGCCGCGCTGACGCGCGGGCTGCCGGTCGATGAAGCCCTGATCCCGGAGCTGTTGAAGACGGACGCACCTTATATCGGCGTGATCGGCAGCCGCCGGCGCTGGGCGCTGACCGTCGAGGCACTCGTCGAGCGAGGGATCAGCCGCGAGCAGTTGAGCCGGATTCGCGCCCCCATCGGGCTGGAAATCGGCGCGGAGACACCGAAGGAAATCGCGCTGAGCGTTATGGCCGAGATCGTCATGGTGCTGCGGCATGGAACCGGCGAGCCGATGCAGTGGCTCGGCCCGACCGTGCCGGTTCCCGGCCGCGGGAAGGCAGACGACGTGTGACGCTCAAGATTCTGGCCGTCAGCGACGTGACCCTGCCTCACATGCAGGACGCGACTTATCTGCAGCGAACGTTTCACGACGTGGATCTGCTGGTAAGCTGCGGCGATATGCCGGCCAGCTATCTTGACTATATCAGTTCGGTGCTCAACGTGTGCCTGTACTTTGTGCGTGGCAACCACGACGAGAACTACATCGAGCGCAGGCCGGGCGGCGATGATCTTCACCGGCGCATCGTGCGTTGTGGCCCATTCTCGTTTCTCGGCTTCGAAGGATCGATCCGGTATAACCGGGGCCGGGTCCAGTACACCGACGGCGAGATGTTTGCCTACGTGCTCCGGCTGGTTCCTCGCCTGCTGGTGCTGCGCTCGATCCGTGGCTATAGCGTGGATGTGGTGGTGGCGCACTCGCCGCCGCAAAGCATCCACGACATCCCGGATGATCGGGCGCATCGTGGGTTCAGGGCGTTCCGCTACCTGATGGCTTGGGGTCGGCCCCGCTATCTGCTGCACGGACATGTCGACACGTGGGACAACCGGCAGGCGGTCG
>DYEN01000472.1 GCA_020725705.1 Anaerolinea sp. | reverse complement strand
GAGCGATGCGGCGATGGCGCTGATCCGGTCGATGTTCCGGAAGATCCACTCGATTGTGCGCCGCGTGTCGTCTACGGCTCCCGGCACGCTCAGCGCACCGTCTGTGTGAATAAAATCGACCTGCGGATCGACCAGCAGCAGAATCACGCGCTGCTCGTCCTCGCTCGCCGGCGGCAGGTTGGCTGCCAGGCCCGCCTCAATGGCGGCCTGAGTCCGGGGCACGTACAGCGTGCCGACATCTTCCGCGTGATAGAAAGCAGGCAATGTGTTCATATTGATCATTATAAAGGGATCCAACCCGCGTCTACCAGAGGTTTGCGACGGGCGCGCCGGTGCCGCCCGGCCCGGACTGTTGTGACGTCAACGCTTGTGTGATAAAGTCTCAATGAAAGAAGATGCGCTGTTTGCCGCGTGACGACAATCAGTGGGGAGACCGGTTAGTGCATCCTGTTTATGAGTCGGTAAGCGCGATCTTCTGAGTCCCCGGAGAGCGAGCCACCTATCTGGCATGAACCCTGCACCCGAGCCTGCCCGATCTGGTCCACTCAACCTGGCGGCAAGCTGGCAGGTTGATCTGCCGCTGCAGGCGATGTTAATCGACGCCGGGCTTGGGCTGGTAATTGTCTTCGGTGGGGTGATGCTGGCCCTGCGCTCCCCCGTGCTGGATTGGCGGGGGGTGGGGTTGTTTGCCCTGCTGTACGCAGTCTGCCTGTTGCTCGCTGCCGAGCAGCCATCCACCTTGTGGGTCGATTTCGCCCTGATCCCGGTTTTCGCGGCGGCGCTGGCGCTGGATCTGGCCGGCGAGTTGAGCGCGATCATCGGTGGCGCGGTGCTCACCTTGCTGCTGGCGTGGCTGTGGCGGCGCGTCTGGTCGCGCGCGGATGCGGCACCCCGGCTGCCGGTCTGGCCCGTCGGCGTGTATGGCGCCGGCGCGATCGTTGCCAGCGCCGTTTACCACCTGGCCGGAGGGACACTCGACGCGCCCGATCCGCTGCACCCGATGGCGCTGGTGGCGACTGTCCTGGCCGGGGCCGCGCTGGCGCTGGTGGTCGGCAGCCTGATCCTGCTGCGGCTGGTTGCGGCGCGCCAGATCGAGTGGATCACCCCTGTGGCGCTCCGCCGCCTGCTGGTGACGCAGGGCTTTTCGCTGGTGCTTGGTGCTCTGCTCGGCTGGTCGTATCTGGCTCATGAGGATCGTCCGTGGATTTCGGTCCTGGTGGTCGGTGCGATCGGCACCGGGCTAGGGCTGCTGCACCTGGTGGGCCAGGCGCGTTCCGCGCTGGAGCGGCGCGTGATGGAGCTGGCCGCGCTGAACCGAATCGGGCAGGTGCTCACCGCCGATCTGGCGACTACACCGCTGTTCGACGTCATTCACCAGCAGGTCAGGCTGTTCTGTGACGTGCCCACCTTTTACATCGCGCTCTACGACGCGGCGCGCGGGCGCGTGACCTTCCCTTACGTGTGGGACAACGGACGCCCGGTGCAGTGGGCTAGCCGTGCCTTCACCAACGGCGTGACCGAGCACATTATCCAGACGCGGCGCTCGTTGCTGCTCAGTGACGGACTGGCCGCCCAGGTGCGGGCGCTCGGCCTGAGCGTCTATGGCCGAGTGCCGGCGTGCTATCTCGGCGTGCCCCTGATCGTCGGGGACGAGGTGATCGGCGTCATGGCGCTGCAGCACGATTCCAACCCGCGCGCCTATGGGGAGTACGAGCGCGCGCTGCTGGAGACGATTGGCTTGCAGGCGGCGGTCGCGCTGCGCAACACCTGGCTCTACGAAGAAGCGCAAACGGTGAGCACCGAATTGCAGGAACTGGTCGCCAGCTCGCGCGAGTTCAGCGCCACGCTGGACCTCTCCGCGCTGGCGAACAGCATCGTGCGGCGGCTGCAGCACGCGATTCCGGCAAGCGGCGTTTCGCTGTTGGAATGGTCGGCGGACGGCGACGGGCTTCGTCTGCTGGCCCACGTTCCCGCCGACTCAACTGAACGGGCGCAGCATTTGCTGAATGTGCATCACGCCGATCTGCACGCGTTGAACGGCGCGGCGTACCGGCAGACGCTGGAGTTGCATGAGGATGGCCGTGCGCTCCGTGTGTGGGCGCTGCCGCTGGTCGCCCGCGAGCGCCCGGTAGGGCTGGCTCTCGTGTGGGATCCGTCTGACGAAGCCTGGCCGGAGAGCGCGGAGCGGCTGGTCGAGGGGATCATTCATCAGGCGGCGGTGGCGCTCCAGAACGCCCAGACGTACTATCGGGCGGATACCTCGCTGCGCGAGCGCGTGATCGAGCTGAGCGCGCTGGAAGTTATCTCGCGCCATATGGCCGCTACGCTCGACCTGGACACGATCCTCAACGACGTGCTGGCCGCCGCCATGTCCGCCATCGACGCGACGCTCGGCTGCTGCGGGCTGGTGATGGACGACGAGCGGTTTATGCTGGTCGCCCTGCTTGAGCAGAGCGGCGCGCAGATCGACCTGCCGGTGGTCCGGCGCGTGGGCGAAGGGGTGACCGGGCGCGTGCTGCGCACGCGGCGGCCGGTGATGGTGGACGATGTACAAGCCAGGCCGGGTGTCACGCCGCTGTTCGCCGGTATGCGCTCCGAGTTGTGCGTGCCGATCGTGCGCGAGGGACACCCGATCGGCGTGCTCGACTTTGAGGATCCGCGCGCGAATGCCTTCAGCGAAGCGCACATGCGGTTTGTCAGTATGCTCGCCGAGCATGCCGCCATCGCCATCGAAAACGCGCGCCTGTTCACCGACCGCCGCCGCCAGATCGAGACGCTCGTCAACCTGCGCCGTCTGTCCACGCACTTGCTGGCTGCCGCGCGGCAGGAGCCGGTCGCTGAGGCGATCATCCGCTATGCGCGAGATATCATCCACGCCAAGCACGTGTTCCTCTACTGGACCGGCGAGGACGGACTGCCGCAAGCTACCGCGCCGGACCAGGACTGCCCGCCGCCGGATGCGATCGTGCGGCGGGTGGCGCAGACCGGCCAGCCGTATTATTCGCTGGACGTTTCTACCCTGCCGGTGTATCAGGTCTTCATGCCGCTGGATGATTTCGAGGCGCGTGCCTGCGTTCCTATCCGACATGGCGACCGTGTGCTCGGCGTGCTGGACGTCCTGATCACCGATTCCGTCTACTACACGCAGAACGAAATCCAGGCGCTCGAAGTCCTGGCAGACCAGGCGGCGGTGGCGATTGAGAGCATCCACCTGAACGACGCGGTGCGCGCCGGGCGCGACCAACTGCAGGCGATCCTCGACTCGACGCGCGAAGGCATTCTGCTGTTTGATCTCGACGGACGGCTGCTGCGCGCCAACCCTGCCGCCGAGGAGATGCTCGGGCAGTCGCTCGCGCCGGTGATCGGTCGTAGCTTCGTGGAGTGGCTGCGGACTCAGGGGGCGGCCCGGCTCAAAGCGCTGACCGGCTATACGCTGGCCGACCTGCGACGGGATCTGCGCGCCGTCAGCGCCGACCCGCGCCGGATCACCCATCGCCAGTTTGAGCAGCAGCGCGACGACGGGACGCGCTACATTGACGAGATCGCCTCGCCGGTGCTTGACGAGCGCGGCGAGACGGTGATCGGCCGGATGCTGGTCTGGCACGATGTCTCCGAGGAGCGCAAGCTCGACGATCTGCGCCAGGAACTGAGCAGTATGATCGTGCACGATCTGCGCAGCCCGCTGACGTCGATCATCAACAGCCTGGCGATGGTGGACGAACTGCTGGCCCAGGAGCAGCTAGACGGCGACATTCTGCGCGAAGTCATTGGCATCGCGGCGCAGAGCAGCCAGAACATGCTGCGTCTGGTCGAGTCTCTGCTCGATATTGCCCGGCTGGAGCAGCGCCGGGTCGCGCTGAATCTGAGCGCGTGCCCGCTGCAGGACGTGATCGACGACGCATGTGCTTCGGTGCTGAGTCTGGCTGTGGACGCGGACATCGCCCTCGACACCGACGTCGCCGGCGACGTCCCGCCGGTGTGGATCGACCAGGAGCAAATTCAGCGCGTGCTGGTCAACTTGCTCGACAACGCGCTGCGCCACACACCGGCGGGTGGCCGTGTGCGGGTCGAGGCTGCACCTCTGGCCGGGGGCGAGGGTGTGCGGGTCGCCGTTTGCGACTCCGGCCCCGGTATTCCGCCTGAGGAGCGCGGCATGGTATTCGAGAAATTTGTGCAGCTCGACCGGCCGGTGTTGCGCGGGCACAAAGGCTCCGGCTTGGGGCTGACGTTCTGTAAGCTGGCGGTCGAAGCGCATGGCGGCCGGATCTGGGTCGAAGATACGGCCCTGGGCGGCGCAGCGTTTTGCTTCACGCTGCCGGTGGCGGACGGCGGGCGGGCAGCGCGCAACCCCACTCTCCAGACAGATCGCACCCTCACGTCGAATTAAGCGGCAAATTCAAGAAAAATTCACTCCGCAGTATGCCGCAAAAACGACTTCTCGTGATACAGTTCTAAGAGAACCCATTTATTCCGGTGTCGTTCTCGGGTATCATGGAACGGGGGGCGACGTCCAGACACCGGGTGGGGAACTTTTCGGGCATGATCAGACACGCTCAACTGATCGGGCTGGCCTGGGCAGCGGCCATTGTGGCGCTTGTCCTGCTGCTGGCAGATATCCCCGCTGCGCCGGCCAATCTCCCGGAATGGCTGTTTTTCGCCGCGCTGGTTGCGCTGCTGGCGAACCTCGGCAGACGCACGGCGCGCGGCCTCGTCACTCCCGCCTCAACCGGCGCGCTGCTGGTCTATCTCACGCTTGGCGAAGGGCAGTCCACGGCGCAGGCCCTGTGGTGCGCGGGCGTGGGCGCGGCATTCGGCCATGCCGTGTGGTTTGTGCGGCTGTCTCTGAGCGGCGCGGGCCGGGGCGAGCAGGTGCTGCTGGCTCATCACCTGCTGCTGGCGACGGCGCGCCTGATACTGGGGCTATACGCAAGCGGGGCGCTGTATGCGGCGCTCGAGGGCCGGCTGCCCCTGCGGACGCTGTCCGGCTCGGATGCGCTGCCGCTGGCCGGGCTGTTTGCCGGCTATCTGCTGGTCGCGTTCGCGCTGCTGTTTCTGGAGCGCCTCAGCACGGGGCTTGGCCCGCGCCGCGCTGTCCAGCTCGAATGGTCAATTCTGGCGGCGGTGATGCTGCCGTCGCTGCCGTTCGCCGCACTGGGAGCCGTCGCCTACCACACGCTCAGCGCGGAAGCATTCGCCCTGCTGGCCGGTAACTTGCTGGTTGTGGTGATCGCCATCCGCATGACGACCGACGCCCGCCTGCGGTTGCGCCAGCAGGTCGAAGAACTCTCGTCGCTGTCGGCAGTCAGCCACGCCGCCTCGATGGCGCTGCCGCTGGACGACCTGCTTAAGCTGGTCGGGCGGCAGGCGTTGCGTATGCTGGATGCCGGCGCGTGCGAGGTGGCGCTGCTGGAGCCGGATCGCAAGACGGTGCGTGTGCTGAGTCTGGCTCGCGAGGGGGGCGTAGTGTACGGCGAGCCGCGATCGCTGGGCAGCGGCCTGCTCGATCACGTGATCTTCGAGCGCGCGCCGTTGCTGGTGGCCGATCGTGTGGCCGCGCGCGCCCACACCTTGCAGCTTGACCCCCCTGATCCACCGGTCGAATCGTGGCTGGGCGCGCCGCTGCTCGCCTCGGACGGCGCGCTCGGCTGCCTGGTTGTGCTCTCGCGCGATCCTGCTCGCCATTTCGACGCGCGCGACGAGCAACTTCTCAGCACCCTGGCGGTTCAGGCAGGTGTCATGGTCAGCAACGCGCGGCTCGATGCGCAGGCCGAGGATCGCGCACAACGCCTGGCCCTGCTCAACAACGTGGCGACGACTCTCAGCGGCACGCTGGAAGTGCAGCCTTTGCTCGACCTGATCACGACCTCGGCGCTGGCGGTCGGCTCGTGCGATGGTGTGGCGCTCTATCTGTGGCCCGAAGGCACCACCCACGAACTGGTGCTGGTTCGCAAGCGTGGCCTGAGCGATCACTTCGCCACCGCGCCGCCCGATCCGCTGGTGCTGGTGGCCGACGACCTGGCCCGCCGACGGCAGCCGCTGGTGGTCAGCGATGTGCGCGGCGACGTGCGCGCGCGGCATCTGCGGGGGCGCATGGAAAGCGAGGGCAAGCGCGCCTGGATCGAGTTTCTGCTGCGCAAAGGTGACGAACTGCTGGGCGTGCTGGTGTGCTACTATGCCGAGCCGCGCAGCTTCAGCCCGGATCTGCTCGAACTGCTGCGCAATTTCGCCAGCCAGGCCGGCCTGGCGCTGCGCAACGCTCAGCTTTATACCCGGACGCACGCGGCCCTGCAACGGCGCGTCGATCAGTTGTTTGCCCTGGCCGAGATCAGCCGCGAGCTGGCGGCCATGCTGGACCTTAACCGCCTGTTCCAGCTTGTGCTGGATCGCGCCGCAGAAGCGACCGGTTCGCAAAGCGGGGCGCTGCTGCTACGTGCGGTGCGGCGCGGGACGCCGCCGCGCGTCGTCGCCAGCCGGGGCTTCGACCCGGCGCAGTTCGACCCGATCAGTATCCTGGTGGGGGCCATCGCCTACACCTACCAGACCGGTTATCCGACCCTGATCCCGGACACGATTCACGAGGACGAGTACATCCCGCTGGTCGAGGGCACGCGCTCGCAGTTGAACGTCCCGATTGTTCGCGGGGACGACGTGCTGGGCGTGATCGTGCTGGGCAGCGACCGCCCGAACTTCTACGATGAAGACGATCAATCCTTTGTCACCCAGCTTGCGACCCAGGCGCGCATTGCCATCGACAACGCTCGCCTGTTCCAGCGCATCGAAAT
>DYEN01000471.1 GCA_020725705.1 Anaerolinea sp. | reverse complement strand
GCTGGCGCAGCGCGTGGATCAGCGTGACCAGCACCCGCGCCCCGGACGCGCCGATGGGGTGGCCGATAGCAATCGCGCCGCCGTTGACGTTGAGCTTCTCCAGCGGAATCTCGTGCCCGTTCTGCTTAAGGCCCTTCAGGTCGGCCAGCGTCTGGGCCGCAAACGCCTCGTTAATCTCGACTAGATCGAGATCGTCGACCGTCCACCCCGCCCGCTCCAGCGCCTTGGGGATAGCGTAGATCGGCGCGGCGAACAGCCACTTCGGCTCAACCGCCGCCTGGCCATAGCCCACCACCCGCGCCAGCGGCGTGTGCCCATGGCTCTCGGCATAGGCGCGGCTGGCGAGCACCAGCGCCGCGGCGCCGTCGTTCAACCCCGGCGAGTTGCCCGCCGTGACAATGCCGTCCTCAATAAAAGCCGGGCGCAGCTTGGCGAGCGTCTCGATCGTCGTGTCTGGGCGGATCGACTCGTCCCGGTCAAACAGGGTCACGCTGCCCTTGCGATCTTTCAACTCTACCGGCACGATCTCCTCGCGGAAGCGGCCCTGCTCCGTCGCCTCGTGCGCGAGCTGATGGCTGCGCGCCGCGAACGCGTCCAGCTCGGCCCGGGTGATTCCGAACTCGCGGGCGATCATCTCGGCGGCTTCGCCCATCACCCAGTTCTCGACGTGATCCCACAGCCCGTCCCACAAGATCGCGTCGACCATTTCGAAATGGCCGTATTTGTGCCCCTGCCGCCCCTTGAGGTCCATGAAGGGGGCGTTGGTCATGCTCTCGACACCGGCGGCCACATACACATCACCCTCGCCGCCCCGGATCAACCCGGCGGCCAGCATCACCGCCTTCAGGCTGCTGCCGCACACCTTGTTGACCACGAACCCGCCCACATGCGGCGGAATCCCGGCGCCCAGCGCGATCTGCCGCGGGACCGCCTGCCCCGCCCCGGCAGCCAGCACCTGCCCCACGATCACCTCGCTGATATCGGCCGGGTCGATGCCGCTTCGTTCCAGCGCCGCCCGCACCACGATCTGGCCAAGCTGCGGCGCGGTGAACGGCGTCAGCGCCCCGAGCAACTTGCCCTGTGCCACCCGCGCCCCGCTCAGGATCACGGCGTCGCGCGGTGTCTTGTCCTGATTCGCCATCATGCATAAATCTCCTCTTTAAGCACTTTAGCCCATCTCAGCCGGCGTGTTGGCGCGCCGTCCCACCCTCGCTCAGTGACGGCCACGCGGCGCGTAGCTGCTCGTAGGTGCTTTCCAGCGTGTCGGGCACGACGCGCGTCCCGCCGACGACGGTCATGAAGTTGGTGTCGGCGCTCCAGCGCGGCACAACGTGCATATGAAAGTGATCGGGAATGCCCGCCCCG
>DYEN01000470.1 GCA_020725705.1 Anaerolinea sp. | reverse complement strand
GTGAAGCCGGTCTCGCCCCGGTAGAGGATCTCGGTCGAGAAGCGCAGGGCCACACGCTCCGGCTCGCGCGGACCGGCCAGCGCATCCAGCCCGAAGTCCACACCGCGATCCACCAGCCCGGCGGGGATCGGTGGATCGAGCAGCACTTCCTGCCACAAAACCTGTATCCCGTCCCGCGCTGACAGCACGTCGCCATCCAGGATGGGGCGCCCGCGCTCGACCCGCCACCACGTCCCTTCAACCGAGAACCAGATGTCGATCTGAAGCTCGCGCAGGATATCTTGCAGACGGCCACTCAGCCACTCGTCGGGGGTCATGCCGCCGGCCACTTCAGCAAAGCGCCGGATGCTCTCGAGCGGGCCGACGAGGTGCACGCCATCCAGCCCCAGATCGAGCGGGATGTCGAACTGGTACAGCAGCGCGGCGTTTGGGATCACCGCGCCGTTGGTGATCAGCAGGTCGCCCGCCGTGAACGTCCCGTGCGGGCTATCTAGCTCCGTCGAGAACGCGACCAGCCGCGCGTCCAGGTTCAGAATGTCGAGCGCGTCCAGGCCCAGGTCGTCGCGCACGTCGAACCGCTGCAACAGATCACGGTTGCGGGCACAAACCTGCCCGTCTGGGCTGAGCACATCCCCGTCGGAGATGTAAGGGTCGCCGTCATACGGCTCACCCTCGCGCATCATGAAGTCTTCTTCGGTAGAAAAGCCAGCCTCGCGGCACAGCTCCAGAGGAAAATCACCCTGGGCAACGGCGCCCAGCCCCGGCGGGACGGCTCCAATCGCAGCCGCGGTCAGCACACTCAACAGGCTCAGACGGACCAGTTTCGCCAGCATCATGTCGCTCCTTGTGCGCTGATGGTTGGACGGTCTTACTTCAATCAATGCGTGGCGATGGCCGCTTTACACAGCAGGCGCAGCGCGCGGCAGCGATGCCGGCCACTATGGTTGACTTGCCGCGAGGGGTCGGCATACAATGCGAGCAATCGCGGGCGCGCGAGCCGCCCGGCTCGCTGTGCGTGTCTGTGCCGCCCGCGCCTGTTCTCGATCCGCCGTGTGCCGGCGCGCACCGAATGGAGCTTGAAGCCGTGAAGAAACAGAATTTTGAACTGAAGAACGATCAGATTCGCGCTGCTTTTGAGGACTTGAAGCGCAAGTCACCTGAGCGGCTGGCCCAGCGCCTCAATCTCTCGTGGAGCAACTGGGGCTTTGGGATGGAGTCCCTCGCCGATTCGGCGGCGCGGTTGGAGCGGGCCGGGATCCGCTATATCGAACTGCACGGCAACCACTACGGCCCCGATCTGGGCTATCGCGTCGAGGAAACACTGCGGGTCCTGGGTGATCATGGCATCGCGGTTGCCGGCGTGTGCGGCATGTACTCGCCCGACAGCGAGCTGGCCAGCAACCGCGCCGTCCACCGCCAGGCTGCGCTCGATTACCTCAAGCGCGAGATCCCGTTTACCGCCGCCGTCGGGGGCAGCTACCTGCTCGTGATTCCGGGCGCGGTGGGCCGACCCACCGCGTACGACGATACCGAGTTCGAGCGCAGCGTCGAGACGATTCGCCTGGTCGCAGACCTGTTCACCGAGCACGGCGTGCGCGGCGCGGTCGAGCCGATCCGCTCCGCCGAGGTCAGCCTGCTGCACACCGTCGCCGACGCCAAACGCTGGATCGAGGCGATCGATCACCCCGGCATTCAGCATATCAACGGCGATGTCTATCACATGCAGGTGGAAGAAGAGCATATCGGCATGGCGATTCTGGAAGCCGGCGAACGGCTCGTCAATTTGCACATGGCCGATAGCAACCGGCGGGCGCTGGGGTTGGGGTCGATGGACCTCGACACGATCATCATGGCGCTGTACGTGATCGGCTTCAACCGTCCCGGCTGCTATGTGACGCCGGAGCCGCTTGGGCCGGGCGGCAACCCGTACCCGGCGATGTACGGCAAGCCGGACAAGGCGGCGCTGGACGAGATGGTGATGCAGACCGCGCGCTATTTCCGCGAGCGCGAAGAGGCGTTGCTGGCCTGAGTCCACCCGTCGCGCTGCGCATCCGGTGCGTGCGGTTCGCCGGGCCGCACGCACTCCGCTCGCCTTCTGGCAGCGCGTTTGCCTGCGGGCGCTTTCGGTGACGGTTGTTTTCACCGTATACTGAAAGCAAGGAGCGGGCATCAAGGCCGCGCAGGGGGAGAGGGAGGACCCGATGGCAACCGAATTTACCGTGCTGCTTGAGGATCGGCCGGGGACGCTGGCGAATCTCGCCGAGACACTCGCCCGGAACGGCATCAACATCACTGCCGTCCACGCGACACCCTGCCCGGGCCAGGGGATCGTGCAGTTCATCACCAACAACAACGACGCGACGGTCGAAGCCCTGCGCGAGGCCGGGGTCAAATATACCGTGCGCGAAGTGCTACTGGTCAACCTGGTCGATCAGCCGGGGTCGCTGGCGCGGCTGACGCGCGCCATGGGGGATGCCGGGATCAACATCAACGCGGTGTACATCACGATGCGCGGCCAGGTGGTGCTGGACACCGACGATCTGACACGGGCACAGCGGATCGCGCTGTCGTTGGGCCTCTGACGTCCGGCCGGCACACCCGTTCAGCCACCGATGATCTTGACCTGCACCTGGCGGCGGCGCGGGCCGTCGAACTCGTAGAACAGAATGCTCTGAGAGCCGCCCAGCGCAAGATCGCCGCGCGTGATTGTCAGGGTCACGCTGTGGCCGATCAGGGCGGCTTTGATGTGCCCAGCGGCATCGGCGGGGGTGTCGTACTGGTGCGCGAAGTCGACCCGCTTGGGCACCAGCCGCTGCAGATCGCCGATAATGTCGGCGGCGGTGGCCGGATCCAGAGCGGAGTTCAGCGTGATGGCTGCCGTGGTGTGCGGGACGACCAGCACGCAGATGCCTTCGTCCACGCCGGAGCCGCGCACGATCTCGCGGGCTTGCGCGGTGATATCCAGCAGCGATTCCCCGTCCGGCGTTGTCAGGTCGATGGTCGTGAGCATGGGCTTGATTGGGGTGCGCGCCGTTCGGCACCGGACCCATACCCTGGCGCGCCGGCGGGCGGGTCTCCCCAAGTATACCGTCCCCTGTCTGTGCCGTCTTGTGGCGGGAGCGCGTATGCGTTCTGGCGCCGGATAAATACAAACCGCGGCGGGCCAGCCCGGCCCACCGCGGGGAGATAACCAGATTGGAGCCGTCGGCTCAGGCCGGCAGCGGTTTGCGCGCCGTGATGCGCGCGCTGAGGATGCGCCCGGCGTGGGCGGACTCGCCGGAGATCTCGGCGGCGGTCGCTTTGTCCACGGCGTGCACGTCCACAAAGCCCGCTTCACGCAGCAGTTGCAGATAGTCTTCAACGTCGATGGCTCCCGCCACGCACGCCGCCCAGTCGGTGAGATCGATGTCCCTATACGCCGGCAGTGTGCCCTCGGTGACGATGTCGCTGACGGAGAGACGCCCGCCTGGCTTGAGCACGCGGAATGCCTCGCGGAAGACGGCGCGCTTGTCCGGCGAGAGGTTGATCACGCAGTTGGACAGGATAACGTCAATGCTCTCGTCATCGACCGGCAGGGCCTCGATCTGCCCCTGGCGGAACTCGACGTTGGTCAGGCCCATGCGCGCCTTGCTGGCGTTGGCCCGCGCGATCATCTCCGGCGTCATATCCACGCCGATCACGTAGCCGGTTTCGCCGACCTGGCGCGCGGCCAGAAAGCAGTCGATTCCGCCGCCGCTGCCCAGGTCGAGGACGGTCTCACCGGGGTTGAGGCCGGCAATGCTGACCGGGTCACCGCAGCCAAGCGACAGGCCGGTGACATCGACGGGCAGCTCGGCGATCAGCGCGGGGTCATAGAGCCGGCTCTGGTCCGAGCAGCAGCCATCGGAACCGCAGCCGCAGGACGACGCACTGGGGGTGGACGCGATGGCCGCGTAGTGCTGGCGGACGGCGTCGTGAATCGCCGCGTCGCCGTGTTCGGTTGTGCTCGAGCCGGCTTTGCGTCCCATCGCGGCGAAGATGGTCACGTCGGCGCGCCGGTCACTTTGTGTTGACGCTGAACAGCAGTGATCATCGGTGCCCACAACCCGCACCTGCTCCAGCCCGGCTTCGACCAGCCAGCGCTCAACCTCGGCCCGCTTGAAGCCCAGCCAGCGATCATGCTGCTCGTCGCGCAGGAAGGTGTAATTGTGCTCGTCCAAATCGGTGATGACCACACGGCCGCCGGGCTTGAGGATGCGCACCATCTCGGCGATCGCGTTCGGCGGATTTTCTACGTGGTGCAGCAGCATGTTGGCAAAGACGGCATCGACCGATTGATCGTCGATGGGCAGGTGCTCGGCGTCCCCCTGCCGGTAGTCGATCGCGTCCTCGGCAGGAAAACGCTGCCGCATGGCGTCCAGCATCACAGCCGATTGATCGACCGCGATGACGCGCACGCCGCGCCGGACCAGCCCTTCGGTAAGGAAGCCCGTCCCTGCGCCGATGTCGGCGGCTACCTGGCCGGGTTGGACGTAGGCGAGTGCCAGGGCTTTGTCGCGGACCGCCTCGGAGAAGAACGACCGGCGTAGTTCATCCCACCGCGAACCGATTTGATCGAAGTACACCTTACTTGCCATCTGGTTCCTCCCTATCCATCGATGAACGTCGATAGATTGATACAAAAAAAAGAGACGAAGGCTTCACTCAGCGCGGCGCGTTTCGATGTCGTCCGGCAGAATCACCTTGGGGGCCAGATCCGGCGCGAAGGCGTGGATCAGTCTGCCGCAGCAGGCGGTTAGCTGTTGCTGGTTCAGCGTGTAGAAGCGATTGCGCCCCTCCTGACGGACCAGCACCAGATTCGCCTCCTCCAGCTTCTTCAGGTGATGGCTGACGGTCGGCTGGTTGATGCGGCCTCCCAGCCGTTCGACTACATCGTTCACGCTCAGCCACACGCAGCAGAGATGCTTCATGATCTCCTGGCGTGTGTCATCGGCAAGCGCCTTAGCAAACAGAACCGGATCCGTATCCATGTCTTTGATTGTATCGATAATTGTCAATATGTCAAGCGATTGGCGGTCTGGGCTGTTTCAAGCCCGGACCGCGCACGCACTTTTCGATTACCGGCAGCGACGATCGCAGGGCACGCGCCCTCTCCCATCATACGCCCATCCGGCCCAGACGGATCGCACAGTCTACACAGCCGTGCCGGCGCCGCGCAGCCCGTCGAACAGATCGTCCTCGACCGGTCCATTCACCGGCACGCGGCTGAAGACGCGGTAATAGCGCCCGGTGCGCCACAACTGCGCGCGGGCTTCGCCGGGCAGCGCCAGCAGCTTTTCGTACTCACGGAGCTGCGAGCGGTGGCAGAAGACCGCCTGCCAGACCTGCTCCTGGTGGGCGCCGGTGTCAAGATGGGTGGTGATCGCCCAGCGCGGCCAGGGGACGCTCCAGCGCGGTACGCCGTCGATTTCCATCACCAGCTCTCCGAACGCCTGGGTATAGAGATCGAAATCCGACTGCGTGGTAGCCAGATAATACAGCTTGGCGACACTGTGCGGCTGCGGCACGGTGCCGGCCTGATATGCCGGATCGGCGGCGCAGTGCACCGCGGTCGTCGCCCATTGGCAGATGGCGATGTGGTCGGGGTGCCCGTAGACGCCGAACGGGTCGAACGTGATGACAACCTGTGGGCGTATGGCGCGGATGTAGTCCACAAGCTGGCGGATCACGTCCCCGGCGGGAGCCTGTGCCAGCTCGCCGTCGATGTAGTCGAGCAGGATATGCTGGTGGATGCCCAGCACCTGCGCGGCAGCGGCCAGTTCCTGCTCGCGGATCTGGCCGAGCGCGTGAAGTCCGGGGTTTTCCTCAGGCGGGCCAATCCAACCGCGCTCACCGCGCGTGGCCGTGATGAGATACGTTTCGACGCCCTCGCTGGCATAGCGGGCGAACGTCCCACCTGTGCCCAGCGTTTCATCGTCCGGATGGGCCAGAACAGCCAGAAGCCGCAGCGAGTCTTCCATGTCGTCCATCCTCACTTTCGCGTGACCGTAGTGCGGCGCTCTCGGCGCAGAGCCGGGGCGCGTTTTTCTACCAGGATACCCGACGCTGCTGCGCGCGTCTTCCGCCTTTGGATGGACATTCTCGCGTGGCGGACCGGTGCGCGGGCACGAGCCACTTGACACGCTTAATCGTTTAATCTATAGTGTAATTGTCGCTACAACATCTTTTGCTTGTTCTTATTGGCTATTAGCTTTGGCGGCTGCGCGGCCCGCGCGACACTCCTATGGACATCGGCTATCTCATACGCGAGCATTTGACTTCCCCTGTGCAGGCGCAGCAGTTCGAAACGCTGTTCACCATCGGCAACGGCTACGTCGGCGTGCGCGGGCTGTTGGAAGAAGACAGCGCGCATCCCACCTTCGATTCAACCCGTGTGCACGGATTGTTCAACCTGGCCGAGGGCGATCTCAGCCCCGATCTGGCCCCGGCGCCTCACTGGCTTGGCCTGACGCTTGAGTTCGACGGCTACCGCTTCGGTTACGAGAACGGGCGTGTGCTGGGCCTTGAGCGCGAGCTGGACGTGCGCTCTGCCAGCCTGACCCGGCGGGTGCTGTGGCAATCACCGGCGGGCGATGTGGTGCGATTGACTTTCGAGCGCTTCGCCAGCACCGCCGACGAGCACGTGCTGGCGTTGCGCGTGTCGGGCCGGGTATTGCACGGCGCGCCGCGCGTGCGGGTGTGCGGCGGAATCGAGACGCGCGTCTCGCTGCCGTCCGGCTACAATCACTGGCAACCGTGGAAAACGGGCAGCATCGAGCCGGACGCGATCTGGGCGCGCAGCCAGACCACGCAAAGCGGTTACACGCTGGCGATGGCAGCGGCGCTCGTGACCGATCTGGATGCGGTGCCATCCCTGCTGGCGGATGGCGCGCATCCGCAAGTCGAGTTCGGCGCGGCGCTGGACGAAGGTCAGACGTTTACGGTCACCAAACTGGTCACGCTGTTCACCAGCCGTGACAGCGCCGATCCGTTGGTCGACGCGCAGGCGGCGCTGAGCCGCGCGCGCCAGGCCGGCTACGACGCGCTTTATGCGGCCCACTGCGAGCGTTGGGGGCGCCTGTGGGCGGACTCCGATGTTGTGCTTGAGGGCGATCCGTTCCTGCAACAGGCGCTCCGCTTCTGCATCTACCACGTGCTGATCGCCGCGCCGCAGCATGACGATCAGGTTAGCATCGGCGCCAAAACGCTCAGCGGCGCCGGCTACCGGGGGCATGTGTTCTGGGATACAGAGCTGTTCATGGTGCCGCTGCTGACGCTCACCCAGCCGCAGCTTGCCCGCAACCTGCTGATGTACCGCTATCACCGGCTGCCCGGCGCGCGCGCCAAAGCCCGGGCCAACGGCTATGAAGGCGCCATGTTCCCCTGGGAGAGCGCGGACACCGGCGACGAAGTCACGCCGCAGTGGACGCTGCCCGACGCCAGCGGCAAGCGCATCCGGATCTGGACCGGCGAGCTAGAACAGCACGTCACCAGCGACATCGCCTATGCCATCGCACAATACTGGCAGTGGACCGGTGATGACGTCTTCATGCGGGACTACGGCGCGGAGATCGTGCTGGACGGGGCGCGCTTCTGGGCGTCGCGTGTGGAGTGGAACGCCGCCGAGGGGCGCTATGAGATCCGCAACGTGATCGGCCCCGACGAATATCACGAGGATGTTGACAACAGTGTCTTCACCAACGCCATGGCGCGCTGGCACCTCCAGACGGCGCAGCAGGTCTGGGCCTGGCTGAACGAGCGGCATCCGGAGCGGGCCGCCACGCTAGGGCGCGAGCTGTCCATCGACCAGGTGGCGCTCGACCGCTGGCAGGACGTCATTGACCGGATCTACCTCCCGTTTGATCCCGAACGCCGGATTCACATCCAATACGACAACTTTTTCGACCTCAAGCCGGTCGATGTGCTGGCCTATCAGCCGCGCGTCGCCAGCTTGCAGAGCGTCTTTGGCTACGAAGCAACGCGCCATCTGCGGATCATCAAACAGGCGGATGTGGTCATGCTGATGGCGCTGCTCGGTGCGCAGGTGGGTGACCGGGACGTGCGCCTCAACAACTGGGAGACGTACTACCCGCTGTGCGATCATGGATCGTCGCTCAGCCCGGCGGTGCACGCCTGGGTCGCGGCCCGCCTGGGCAAACTCGATCTGGCGCGCGAGCTGTTTGAACACGCCGCCGAGATCGACCTGCGCGACAACAAAGGCAACAGCCGCGACGGTATTCATGGCGCGGCCTGCGGCGGGCTGTGGCAGGCGCTGGCGTTTGGCTTCGCCGGGCTGCATCTGACCGCCGAGGGTCCCGCCATTGACCCGCACCTGCCCGCAGGCTGGGACCGTCTTCAGTTCTCCGTTCGCTATCGTGGCGAGCGGTATACCGTTACGGTCGAAGGAGGTGAGGCTCGAATCGAACGCTCTCAACCCTGATAGCTTGTCCAAATCGCCATCTCTATGAGTGGATTAGGAGAGGAACATGCGTAAGGTACATTTCTTGACACTGGCGGCGTTGCTCGCCCTGGTGGTTTCGGGCGCGGGCGCGGCGTTCGCGCGGCAGACTACTTCGCTGGTTCTGATGGGATGGTCGTCCTCACCGGAGGAGAACGACGCCCTGAACCGGCAGGTGGAAGCCTTCATGGAAGCCTATCCGGACATTGATGTCGAGGTCAACCTTGTGCCGGACTACGACACGACGATCCAGGCGGCCTTCGCCAGCGGCGACCCGCCCGATGTTTTCTATGTCGACAGCTCCAAGCTGCCCGACTGGGCCGAAGCTGGCGTGCTGGACGTTGGCACGGAGAAGATCGAGAACCCCGACGGGTTCTATCAGTCGCTGGTCGAGGTCTTCACCTACAACGGCGAGTTCTACTGCCCGCCGAAGGACTTCTCGACCATGACGCTCCAGTACAACAAGGATATGTTCGACGCCGCCGGGCTGGACTATCCGACCGCGGACTGGACCTGGGACGATCTGCGTGCGGCGGCGGAAGCACTGACCGGTACCAACGACCAGGGGCAGACCGTGCTGGGCTTGGTGACCCCGCCGAACTTCGAGCGCTGGCTGCCGTTCCTGTATCAGGCCGGCGGCTCGGTCCTCAACGAGGACTGGACCGAGGTGACGCTCGACAGCGACGAGGCGCGCGAGGCGCTGGAGTTCTACGTCGGCCTGGTGCGCGATGGCTTCGCCGGCCCGCCGTCGGCAGTGGACGCCGGTTGGGGCGGTGAGGCGTTCGGCGAGGGCCGCGTCGCGATGGCGATGGAAGGCAACTGGGTCATCACCTTCCTGCTCAACGGCTATCCGGACCTCAACTGGGGCGTTACCGAGCTGCCCGCGCATCCGAGCGGCGGCGAGGCGACCATGGCCTTCACCGTGTGCTACGGTGTGGCGGCGGATAGCGACAATCAGGACGCGGCCTGGACGCTGGCGAACTACCTGACCAGCGAGGAAGGCGCGCGTATGGTGGCCGAAGAGGGCTTCGGCGTGATGCCCCCGCGTGTGGCCCTGGCCGATGCCTGGCTGGCCGCACGGGGTGAGGAGTTCAAGCCCTTCATCGATGTGGCCGAGGTGGCGCACAAGTGGCAGTTCCCGGTTGGCTTTGGGGATGTCATCGACACATTCAACGCTGGCCTGCAGCTTGCTTTTGAGGGCCAGGCTCTGCCGGAAGACGTGATCTTCGAGACGGCGGCGGCGGCTGAAGAGGTTCTCAGCCGCTAGACGGTTCGTCAGTTTGGCGCGCGCTCCCCACGCTGTTGGGGAGCGCCGCTCTTCTGGTGAGTGCCACGAAAGGATGGTGCCCGATGGCTACCGCAGCGCCTGCCGTGCGGCGGCAGATCACAACCATGTCAGCCAAGCGCCGGCAAGAGGCGCTGGCCGGCCTGAGCTTTATGGTCCCGGCGCTGATCATCTTTCTTGTCTTCTTGATCATCCCGATCGGCGCGGCGGTCTATATTAGTTTTACCGACTGGAACGGAATCTCACCCGTATTCGACGAAGGGGCCTACAACTACATCGGCACGGCCAACTACAGCGACCTGCTGCGCGGTTATCACGTGGACGGCGATCGGGTCGTGGCGGCGTCCATTCGCCAGCGGGACTTCTTTATCGCGCTCAAAAACACCTTTTACTATGTCATCGGCGTGGTTCCCGTTCAGACGCTCGTGGCGTTACTGCTGGCCGTGATCGTCAACCAGCGCTGGCTGAAGGCCAAAGGTTTCTTCCGGACCGCGTTCTACTTCCCGTCGATCACTTCGTCGGTCGTTATCTCGCTGATCTTCATGTTCATGTTCACTCGTGGCGGGTTGGTGAACCAGGCGCTGGCGAGCGTCTTGCCCGGCTATGGCAGCGGGAACTACGTCAACTGGCTGGATGATCCGCGCGGCGTGCTGCATCTGATCTTCGGGCAGTTCGGGCTGACACGCGAATCGGCTGGCGCGTGGGCGGGCCAGCGCGTCCTGGGCCTGACCGGTTGGGAGTGGATCAGCGGGCCAAGCGTGACGCTGCTGACGATCATGATGCTCAACATCTGGACCACGATCGGGACGATGATGGTCATCTTCCTGGCCGCGCTGCAGGATATTCCGGGACATGTCTACGAAGCCGCGGAGATCGACGGCGCGAACGCCTTCCAGATCTTCCGTCGAATCACTGTCCCGCTGCTGCGCCCGACGATCTTCTTTGTGGTCACGCTGGGGCTGATCGGCACCTTCCAGGTCTTCGACCAGGTGTACGTCATTTCCAGCGGCGGCCCGGCCAAGACGACACTGACGGTCGCCTATATGGTCTATCAGAACGGTTTCGACCGCTCGGCGATGGGGTTGGCCTCGGCGACCGCGATCGTGCTGTTCGTGATCATCTTCGTCTTCACCATTTTGCAGCGGGTGGTCGTGCGCGAGCGCGCGGCGGTCTAGCGCGGACGGAGGAACGTCATGGCTACGGCAATTCAATCGCAGGGAGTCGTCACCGCAGCACGCCGCCGGTCGGTGGGGCGGTTGGCCCTGGCGACGCTCGGCTGGACGGTGCTGATCGCCTTTGCGCTGATCGAGATTCTGCCTTTTGCCTTCACGGTGGCGAACTCGTTCAAGTGCTTGCCGGCGGTCCAGAGCTATCCGCGTGCCCTCATTCCGGTGCCGCCTTTTGGGGTGTCGTGCGTCAGCGAAGAAGGGGCGCCGTTGCCGGCCCGCGCGGTGTCGACGCCGACCACCTTCAACCCAACTCTTCAAGGCTACGAAGAGATCTTCGACGCCAAGCTGCCGCGTTGGTTCGCCAACACGACCTTTTTCGCGGTGGTGATCACCGTGCTGCGCCTGGCGTTCGATTCGATGGCGGGCTACGCGCTGGCGCGGATACGCTTCCCCGGCAACCGCCTGCTGTTCTTTATCATTCTGGGCACCATGATGGTTCCGCCGGTGGTGCTGCTCATCCCGCGTTTCATCATCCTCAAACACCTCGCCATGCTGAACACCTATCAAGGGCTGATCGTCCCGCTGGCGGTCGATGCGTTTGGCATCTTCTTGATGAAGCAGTTCTTCGAGTCGGTGCCGGGCGAGATCGAAGAGGCGGCCATGGTGGACGGCGCCAACCGCTTCACGATGTTCCTGCGGGTTGTTCTGCCGATGGCGACGCCCGCCCTGACGGCCCTGGCGATCTTCAGCTTCCAGGGGACCTGGAATGACTTTCTGATGCCCTTGATTATCCTGTCGGGCAAGAGCGATCTGTGGACTCTGCCGCTGGGCCTGAGTTTCCTGCGCGGCGCGTACGGCGAGACGCTGCGCTGGCACGCGTTTCTGGCCGGCTCGGTGCTGACGACGCTGCCCCTGGCCTTGATTTTCTTCTACTTCCAGCGTTATTTTGTGGAGGGGATCAGCTACAGCGGGCTGAAAGGATAGCCGCGCAAGGCGATGATCGATGGGCTGCGCGTAACGTGGCGCGGGCTGGAGAACCTGCGCTACAACGGCTACGCTTACGTCTGGACCAATCTGGCGTTTGTCGTCCTGTGCCTGCCGCTGATCACCGCGCCCGCCGCCTGGAGCGCGCTGTGCCGCGTGGGGTATCTCGCGCATACCGACCCGTCTGAAGCGGACCTGAGCGCGTTCTGGCAGGCGTTCCGCCGCAATCTGTGGCGGGCGCTGCCCTGGGGTGTCGGGAATGCGCTGTTCGGGTTTGTGAATGTGAGCAATCTGATCGCCTACGCGCGCGTGGATAGCCTGCTGGTCACCGTGTTGATGGCGGTCTGGTTCGTAGCGGGGATTGTCTGGCTGGGCGTGCTGCTGTTCACCTGGCCGATGTACTACGCGATGGCAGCGCCGAGCGTGTGGGGTGCGACGCGCAACGCGGTGGTGATGGTGTTGCGCAATCCACTGATGATGCTCACGCTGCTGGCGGTGCTGGCCGTGCTGGCGGTGATCAGCACGCTGCTCATCGCTGCCTGGCTGCTGCTCACCTGGAGCGCGTTCGCGGCGATAGGCAACGCGGCGGTGCGCGATCGCGTGGAAGCCTATATCGGGCGCCATGCCGCCTGATGAGCCGGGCCGCGCCCTTGACAGGCGGTTCCGCTCTCGGTATGGTCATCACTTTGACGATCGCGCGCTGACGGCTCTGTCACCGGCATTTCCACGGAGATCAGAGGGTCGCATTGCGCGCCCGTCGCATATGTCCGCCGTGCAGTGAGTGCAAGGTAGGTTTGGCGTTCGGATGGCCACGATCAAGGATGTCGCGCGCGAAGCGGGGGTGACGTCGGCGACCGTCTCGTATGTGCTGAACAACTCCGGCCGGGTGAGCGAGGCTACCCGCCAGCGTGTCCTCGACGTCGCACGCCGCCTCAACTATCGCCCCAGCATCACGGCGCAGAACCTGCGCAGCGGCGAGAGCCGGATCATCGGCTACGCCTGGCATGTAGAGCGGCCCGGCGAGTGGACGCCCATCATGCAGCAGTTCCTCTACAACATGTCCAAATCCGCCGAGGAAGCCGGCTACCACGTACTGACGTTCATCACCGATCCCGACGATCCCGCCGCCGCTTATGTGACGCTGGCAGAGATGCAGCGCGTAGACGGCTTCGTGTTGGCGAACACCGTGGTGGACGACCCGCGCATCCGGCAGTTGCTGGACCTGGGCATCCCGTTTGTGTCGTTTGGCCGCGCCAACGACGCCTGGGATTTCTCGTATGTGGATGTCGATGGCGCCGACGGGATGCGGCAGGTCGTCCGGCATCTGGCGGGACAGGGGCACGAGCGGATCGCGTTTGTGCGCTGGCCGCCGCTGTCGTTGGCGGGCAACCACCGCTATCAGGGCTACTGCGACGCGATGGCCGAACTGGGGCTGCCCATCGACGAGCGCTGGCTGATCGAAGCCGAGAACACGCCGGCGGACGGGCGGATTGCCGCGCAGAAGTTGATGGCGCTGCCACCGGACGCGCGTCCAACGGCGATTGCCTGTGTCAGCGATGTGGTCGCGATCGGCGTGATGCACGCGCTGCGCGAGATGGGGCTGGCGATCGGGCGCGAGGTGGCAGTGACCGGTTTCGACAACATCCCCGCCGCGGAACATTTCACCCCGGCCCTGACCTCGGTGCACCAGCCGCTCGACACCATCGGGCACCAATTGATGACGATGCTGCTCGATATTCTTCAGGGTTCGGCGGCAGAAACGCGCCAGGTGTTGATCAGGCCACACCTGGTCGTCCGCGCCAGCAGCGTCCGCGCGCCAGATGAGGGCGGTCACCGACCGGGGTAGCGCCCGGCGCACGGCGGATGGGCAGCAGCATGCGCGCGTTGGCAGGAATTGGACTGCTTTCGGCTGTGGCGCTGCTGTTTCAAGTTTCGCTGACCCGCGTTTTCTCGGTTGCCCAGTTCTATCACTTCGCGTTTCTGGTCGTCAGCCTGGCGCTGCTGGGCTTTGGCGCCAGCGGAACGCTGCTGGCGATCTGGCCTGGCCTGCGCGGGCGTGGCTGGCGCCCGCTCTTCACGCTGGCGTTGGGGCCGGCGGTCGTGCTGGCCTACACCGTGCTTAATGTCTGGCCATTCGACTCCTACACCATTGCCTGGGATCGGACGCAGGTGTGGCGGCTGCTGGGCAACCTGCTGGTGCTGGCGGTCCCCTTTACGCTGGCCGGCGCGGTGCTGGGATCGGCGCTGGGGGACCCGGCGTATGCCGCCGGGCGGGTGTACGGCGTAAATCTGATCGGCTCGGCGCTGGGGGCCGGCGCGGCGCCGTTGTTGCTGGGCTGGCTGGGCGACGTGCGCAGCATCCTGGCGTGCGCGGTGCTGGCCGGGGGCGCGGCGATTCTGCTGGCGGATGGCGCGCGCCGTCCGCGCCTGATCGCGGCGCTGGGCGGCGTGGTGATCGCCGCCGGGGCAGCGGGTGTGCTGGCTCCGCCCGAGTTCCTCGCGGTGCGCCCGTCACCCTACAAGACGCTGAGCCACTTTCAGCGCACGCCGGACGCCACCCTGACCGGGCCGCGCTACAACGCCACCTCACGCCTCGATCTGGTGCGCAGCCCAACGATCCACTCTGCGCCTGGACTGAGCATGACCTATCTTGGCGAGCTTCCGCCGCAGATGGGCCTGCTGATCGACGGCGACAACCTGATCGCGATCCCGCAGGGCGAGGCCATCACGCCGGCCTTCGCACGCTCGTTGCCGGCGGCGCTGGCCTTTGCGCAGGCGTCCGCGCCCGATGTGTTGATTCTGGGCGGTGGGATGGACGCCGCGATCGCGCTGGCGCTTGGCGCGCGGTCTGTGACCGTGGTCGAACCGAACAGCCTGATCGCGGACGCGCTGCGGGGCGACCTGCGCGATTGGGCCGGGCTGGCGGATCCGCGCGTCACACTGGTCCACGCCGAGCTGCGTGCCTATGCGCGCCAGGCCGGGCGTCGCTTCGACGTAGTGCAGCTGGCCCTCAACGACACTTACCGCCCGGTGACGTCCGGCGCGTTTACGCTCACCGAAGACTATCGCCACACGGTCGAGGGCTTCGCGGACTATCTCGATCTGCTCACGCCCGATGGTGTGTTGATCGTCACGCGCTGGCTGCAGAACCCGCCCAGCGAGGACCTGCGCACGCTGGCGCTGATCGTCGAGGCGCTGGAGCGGCGCGGCGGCGATCCGGCGCGGCAAATCGCGGCTTTTCGCTCGTTCCAGACGATGACCTTCCTGGTGAGGGTGCGCCCCTTCAGCGTGGACGAACTGGAGCAACTGGTCGCGGCGGCGGGTGAGCGGGCGTACGACATGGTGCTGCCGCCCGATGTCCCGGCGGAGACCGTCAACCGCTTTGCGCGGCTGGACACGCCGATCTATCACGAAACCTATGTCGATCTGCTGCGCGCGAGCGACCGCGACACCTTCTACCGCGCCTACGCCTTCGATGTGCGCCCGCCGACCGACAATCGCCCGTTCTTCTTCCACTTCTTCAAATGGCGCCAGACGCCCGCCATCCTGGAAAACCTGGGGCGCACGTGGCAGCCGTTCGGCGGCAGCGGCTATTTCGTGCTGGTGGCTCTGCTGGCGTTTGCGCTGCTGGCGGCGCTGGTATTCATCCTGCTGCCGGTTGGGCTGCGCCGCCGCTTCCGGCGCGCCCTGGTCCAGGCGCAGCCCCGGCACGCCCTGCGGATCGCGGTCTATTTCGGCAGCCTGGGGCTGGCCTACCTGTTGATCGAGGTGTCTGCCATGCAGCAGGCAGTCCTGCTGCTCGGGCAGCCGACGCTGGCGATCACGACCGTGTTGGCGACGCTGTTGCTGTTCTCGGGGGTGGGCAGCCTGCTCTCGACGCAGCTGCCATGGCGCGGCGCGCTGGGGGCGCTGGTGATCCTGCTGCTGATCTGGCCGCGCCTGTTCCCCGCGCTCTCAAGCCTCGCGTTGCCGCTGCCGCTTGGCGCACGGCTGGTGCTGTGCGTGCTGGCGCTGGCGCCGCTCGGTTTGCTGATGGGCGTGCCGTTTGCGCGGGGCCTGGACGCCATCCGCCCCTTGCCAGACCTGGTCCCCTGGGCGTGGGCGATCAACGGTAGCGCGTCTGTGATCAGCGCGGTAGCTGCCGCCTTGCTGGCGCTGTCTTTCGGATTCGCGTGGGTCCTGTGGGCCGGCGGCGCGCTGTACGCGCTGGCGTGGCTCAGTCGCCCGATTCGCGCGTGAAGGGCACGAAGCGAACATCCAGCACGCGCTGCATATCGATTGCGTCCCCGTTGCGTTGGACAAGCCACAGACTCTGATAGCCCCCGACAGGCCCGATCGGGATCACCATCCGTCCGCCATCCGGGCTGAGCTGTGCCACCAGCGGCGAGGGCAGATGATCGGGCGCGGCAGTCACGATGATCGCGTCGAAGGGGGCATACTCCCACCAGCCGTAGTACCCGTCGGCGCGCAGCGTGTGCACGTTGGTGTAGCCCAGTTCGTCCAGGATCCGGCGCGCGGTTCCGGCCAGTTCCGGGATGATCTCGATTGTGTACACCTGGTCGGTGAGTTCGGCGAGGATAGCTGCCTGGTACCCGGAGCCGGTCCCGATCTCCAGCACACGCTCGCCGGGGGCCAGGTCGAGCATCTCGGTCATCATCCCGACCAGCGACGGCTGCGAGATCGTCTGGCCGTGGCCGATGGGGAGCGGGTAATCGTTATACGCCTGATCCAGATAGCGCGTAGGCACGAAGGCGTGGCGCGGGACCGCCGACATCGCAGCCAGCACCCGCGCATCCGAGACGACGCTACTCACCGGCCCGGCGATCAACTGCTGGCGCCGTGCGCGCTGGGTCGGGCTATCTTCAAGCTCGCGGTCCAGCGAGGCCGGCGTGGGTGCAAGCTCGGTCGGGCGGAAGGTCGGCGTGGGGGTGGGGCCGGACGCGGTGGGGGTGGGCAGGTCGGATGCGGTCGCGGGCGTCGGCGAGGGTTCGAATGGAAGCGTGTCGATCGTGGGCGTGTCCTGGCCGCAGCCCGCCGCCAGCAGCGCCGCACAGATCAAAATCGCGATTCGGGGGCGCATGGTCGTCTCCTAATGCTCTCTTTCCGGACGGGCGATCCAGAGCCGGTCGAGCGCAGAGGCCAGCGGCCAGCGCAAAAGCGTTGTGGGGCGCGGGGTGCACGCCAGTGCACCCCGCGCAGGCTGGCGTTCAGGCGACGTGGACTGAGCCTATGGGCAGCCGCCTTTCTGCAGCACATATTCCACCACGCGCACGTTGTCGTCCTCGTTCGTTTCGGGGATGTTGTTGCCGGGATCGATGGTGAGCGTGATGCGGTGCACCTCGTTGTACCAGGTGGTGACCGTCAGCGGCATATTGACCCGGAAGGTCTGGCCCGGCATCAGCATCGGGAAGCCGCCCAGCGTTGTCGCCTGGACCGTGCCGTCGGCGGCGCGCGTGTCGGTCAGCAACACCGTCCCCGGCGCGAGGGTTTGCTGCGTGCCCAGGTTTGCCACATCCAGGCCGACGACGAATGTCTCCGCGCATGTCGGTGAGGGCGGGTCGAAGACAACCACGCCGGCCACCAGATTCGCGCCACTCGGCGGGGTAGGTGTGGGCAGCGGGGTCGGCGTCGCCGGGAGTGGCGGCGGCGGGACGAGCGGCAGCAGACTCAGGTTACCCGCCACGTCGATGACGCTCGGCGCCATCCACCCGATCCGCCCATCCGGCAGGCGTACCATGTACCAGCCGGTGCCCCGGTTGCTGATCCCCAGCAGCAGAACTGGCGTGCCCTGAGGCAGCGACGTGATGATGGGGAACTGCGTGCTGTCGCCCATGCGGACGTTGGCGCCGGCGGTGCGCACGGTCGCCCGCGGCGTGGGATCGAAGGTCGGCGTCGGCGGGGGCGGGGTCGGTGTTGGTGGCAGAGGCGTAGGCGTCGGCGTTGGCGTCTGGCCAATATCCACGAACGGTGGCGGGAAGTTCTCGACCCGCAGTGGGCTGACGATATGCGTGACGGGTTGGCCGCCCCGCACATAGACCGACAGGCGCATCTCGTACAGCCCGTCATCAACCGTGGTCGTGTCCCACGTCCCCAGAATGCCATCGCGCACGGCCCGCGTCGACGGGAGCACAACCGGCAGAAAATCCGGGCTGGCGGGCGTCAGATCGTCGTTGAGCGGCCGGACGCTGATAAAATAGTTACGCAGGTTGGGCAGGTTGGCAGTCCCGCGGATGTTGACGGTGCCGCGCAGCACATACACCGGCGGCGGCCAGCTAATGTGGGCGTCCGGATTGACCTCGGGACCAACCTGCGCGCGCGCCGGGCCTGGCGCCCACACCGCCCCGATCACCGTCAGCACCAGCACGAACACGTGCACCCATGAACGCTTCATGCGTTGTTCCTTTCTCCGGTGATAGCTTGCCCCAAGCGCAGTTATCCGGAGCCGGTGCCCGGTTGAGCGCCGGCTCTAATATCCCTCTACCATCATTATAACCTGTCGTGCCCTCAAATGTGGCCGGCATCCAGCTCCGGCGCCCGCTCTGGCGCTTTCGGACCCGGCTAAGCGCGGTAGTGTCGCAGCTCGTCTTCGAGTTGCTCCAGCTCTTCGCCGCCGGACATCATGCGGATCATTTCCTCACGCGGCAGCTCGTTTTTGGTGTACGTCCCCAGCGTGCGACCGCGCTTGAGTATCGTGAACCGGTCGCCGATGGGATAGGCGTGGTGCGGGTTGTGCGTGATCAGGATCACCGCGATCCCACGGGCGCGCGCCTGGGCGATATAGCGCAGGACGGTCGCAGCCTGCTTGACGCCCAGCGCCGAGGTTGGCTCGTCCAGGATCAGGACCTGCGCGCCGAAATAGACGGCACGGGCGATGGCGACCGACTGGCGCTCACCCCCGGAGAGCGTGCCGACCGGCTGTTCCGGATCGCGGATGTCGATCCCCATTCTCGCCAGCTCTTCGCGTACAATGGCGTTGGCGCGGCGGATGTCGAAGCGGCGGAAGGGGCCGCGTCCGACGGTCGGCTCCGATCCGAGGAAGAAATTGCGGGTGATGCTCATCAGCGGGATCATCGCCAGGTCCTGGTAGACCGTCGCAATCCCGTGATCCAGCGCCTCGCGCGGGGAGTTGAAGCGGACAGGCCTGCCCTGCAGCAGATATTCGCCCTCGTCCGGCTGGTGCACGCCGGAGAGAATCTTGATCAGGGTGGATTTCCCTGCCCCGTTGTCGCCCAGCAGGCACATCACCTCGCCCGGCAACAGAGTCATCGACACCTCCTTGAGCGCGATGACCGTGCCGAAATATTTGCTGATTTGTCGCACTTCGAGGATCGGTGTGATGGCCGTTGAAGGCGCGGTGGCAGTCAGAGCAGTGTCGGCAGTCATGGCTATTTCGCTTCCGAAGCCCGCTTGCGAATAAAGTTGTTGACCAGCACCGCCACGATCAGCATGGCGCCCAAGAAGACCTTGAACCAGTCCGAGTCAATCCCGGTGTAGATGATGCCCTGCTGAACCATGCCGACCGTCAGCGCGCCGAACACCGCGCCAATTGCCGAGCCGTAGCCGCCGGTCAGCAGTGTCCCGCCGATCACGACCGCGATGATGGCGTAGAACTCGCGCTGCTCGCCGCGCAGGGTGTCTGCCCCACCGGCCGA
This sequence comes from Anaerolinea sp., assembly GCA_020725705.1. Classification (GTDB taxonomy): domain Bacteria; phylum Chloroflexota; class Anaerolineae; order Aggregatilineales; family Aggregatilineaceae; genus DYGX01. The sequence continues at coordinate 7,347 of DYEN01000470.1, read as the reverse complement.
AAGCACCTGGATGGTGGCAACCAGCCACGCCGCCGCTGCGGTCGCCATGAACAGGATGACCTTCATCCGGTTTACCGGCACGCCGACGTTGCGCGCGGCGTTGGCATCGCCCCCGATGCCGAATATCCAGTTGCCGGGGCGCGTGCGCAGCAGGATGTAGGTCGCGATGGCGGCGATCAGCAGCCACCAGAAAATTGAGATCGAAAACTCTGCCGACAGCCCACGCTGCGAGGCGGGATCGGGAATGCTGAGGGTGCTGGCAAAAACCGACGCCGCCGAGTCGTAGCCGAGCGCGCCCTTCACCCCGCCGACCTGCGTCCGCCCGGTGATGAGGCGCGTCAGGCCGATGGTGGCGCCGCGGATGATAAACAGGCTGCCGAGCGTGATGATGAACGATGGCAGGCGTGTGCGCACAACCAGAATGCCGTTGAGCGCCCCGACGAGCAGGGAAAACAGCAGCGAGATGCCGATCGCCGCCCAGATGTGCCAGCCGTACTCTACGCTGAGAATAGCGATCGCCATACCGGCCGCGCCGATGATCGAGCCGATCGACAGATCGAACTCGCCGCCGATCATCAGTAGCGCCACCGCGACCGCCAGGATGCCTAACTGCGAGGCGACTTCCAGATAGTTGGCCGTGCCGCGCAGGCTCAGAAAGCCGCGATCGCCCGCGACCAGCGCAAACAAGATCCAGACCAGAAGCGCGCCGCCAACCGCGCCCAGCTCCGGACGCCGCATCAGCTTGCCGATCAGGTTTTCACGCAGCATGCGCTCGTCGCGCGGCGCCTCGGTTCGTATCCGGGTGGCCATGACAACCTTCCGTGTTGAGTAGCAGGTCAGGTGAGCCGGTTTCTGCCAGCGGCCGGGAGAGGGCGAGCAGCCTCGCCACCCGCCCTCTCTGCAATCTCGCTTAGCGCGTACCCCGCGCGGCGAACTCGATCACCTGAGCGGCGGTTTCCTGCGTTACGAAGCCGGGCCCCGTCGGAACCAGGATGCTGCCGGGGGTATTGAGGTTCTCCAGATAGAGCGTCAGATAGACAATCGGCAGGTAGCCCTGGAGATACTGCTGCTGATCGATGGCGAACAACATATTCCCGTCGCGGATTGCTTCCAGCACTTCCGGCGAGAGGTCGAAGGTCGCCAGCAGCACTTCGCCGAGCAGTCCTTCGGACTCCAGCGCCTGGAGCGCCGGCAGCGCGCTGCCGGGGCCGAGCGTCAGCAGGGCGTCGTAGGTTTCATCCGCGGTCAGCGCCGCGGAAATGCGGTTGGCGCTGCCGGTCGGATCGGCCAGGTCCACGGCCAGGACATCCACCGTACCGCCTGCCTCAGCCATTGCGTCGGCGAAGCCCTGGCAGCGCAGGTCCAGCCCGACGTTACCGACCTCGTGGTTGACGCAGTACGCCTTGGTTGCGCCGGCAGCCGCCAGCCGCTGCCCGCCGCCATAGCCCGCTTCGTACTCGGTCTGCCCGATATGCGCCAGCACGCCCAGTTCTTCGGCCACGTCGCTGCCGGAGTTAATCGAGATCACGGGGATCCCCGCCTCGATGGCAGCCCGGATCGAGGGGCCGAGCGCGTCGTAGTCGGGGATAGAAACGACCAATCCATCCGGATCGGTTGCGACGACGGCATCGATCAACTGCGCCATGGCGACCATGTCGAACGTGCTGGGCGCCTGATATTCGACGGTCACGCGCATGTCAACTGCTGCCTGATCCACGCCGTTCTTGACAACCGACCAGAACGGGTCTGCCGCCTGCCCGTGCGTCACCACGACGATCCGGTACGGGCGCGGCTCGCCCTGCGCCGCTGCGGTCCCGACCGCGGCGACGGACAGCAAAACAACCAGTAAAAGGGCAATAAAGCGTTTCATCTGTCAAATCTCCTCTGCTCTCCGTTTTTCGACGAATTATGCCGTGAAACTCGGTGCGGTCACCAGGGTCTGCGGGCTGCGTCACCCCCTTTCTGGCTGCCGAACGCCCTCTGCCCGCTGGTTAACTGATCTCGCTGATCTCGACGACGCGCCCTTCTTGCTGCGAGAGCGTAGCGGCCAGGCAGGCTTGCAGCGCGGCGCGCGCGTCTGCAGGCGCGACGGCGGGCGGCCGGTCGTGCAGCAGGCAGTCCACAAAATGTTCGATCTGCGCAGTGTAGGCCGGGCCGAAGCGCTGGGGGAAGTGCGGGACGACGTCATGTGTCACGCCCTCGCGCGTCAGCACGGTGATCGGAGTCTCGCGCAGATAGCCGATCTCGATCGTTCCCTTGGGGCCGATCACCTCGCAGCGGATGTCGTAGCCGTAGGCTGCGGTGCGGCTGACCTCGATATTGCCCAGCCCGCCGTGCCGGAAGCGGGTGGTGATCAGCGCGGTGTCCACATCGCCCACGCCGAGCAGTTCCGGATAGACCAGCGCGGCGGATTCCGCGTACACACGCCGGATGTCGTCGCTCATCAACCAGCGGATGCAGTCGAAGTCGTGGATCGCCATGTCTACGATCAGGCCGCCGCTCACTGCCGGGTTGGCGAACTCCAGGCTGGTGCGGTGCGGGTCCCGCCCGACGGAGCGGATCGTGACCGGGTCGCCAATCACCCCCGCGTCGATCTTGCGCTTGGCCTCGACATAGCCGCGGTCGAAGCGGCGCATGAAGCCGACCTGGAACAGCACACCGGCCTGTTCCGCCGCGGCGATAACCTCGTCGGTGGCGGTCAGGGTGAGCGCGATGGGTTTCTCGCAGAAGATGGCTTTTCCGGCACGCGCCGCGTGGATGGCAACGTCCCGGTGCGTGCTGGTCGGGCTGGCGATGATCACGCCCTCAACCTGCGGCAGGGCGAGAAGATCGCGGTAATCGGCCAACATCTGAACATTTGGTAGCTGGGCGGAAAATTGCGCGCGCACGACCGGGTCAGGATCGGCGGCGGCGACCAGCGCGGCGCCGTCGATCTGCCGCGCCGTGTGCAGGGCGTAGACCCGGCCCATCCGCCCCAGGCCGATGACTCCAATTCCAACCGGGGTCACAAATGTCTCCTTTGACACACTGTTGCGTGTGCGGACCGTCGCCACATGACCTGAGCTTGAGTTGCGCGAGGCTGAAAATATGTCTTATTCGAGCTATAAAGCAGCATATTAAGGCTACAATGATCGCCCGGCCTTGTCAATACGGCGGCTTTGCCTGGCGCGCACCGGGACAGGCTGCCCGAACTGATCTTCGTCATGCCGGAAAACGTTATCCTTCCGGTTGTTAACTGGCAGCGTGCATGATAGGATCACAGTACGGAGTTTGGCTAAGAAACACGCTTGCCGCCGTTCAACTCCAGGACATTGCGACGGGCAAGCGGCATGCCCTGATTGTGCAGCCGCCCGTGTTGTGCTCACGGTCGGCAGAGGAGTCCAGGCATGGTCAATATCGCCGGCCTCGCCGAACGCATGGGCCGCTTGCGCTTTTTCAAGGGGCTTTCGCCGGGGGACATCACAGCCATCATTCGCGCGGGCCACATCCGGTCGTTTGCCGAAGGCGAGGTGATCGTCACCGAAGACATGCCCTGTGCAGGGATGTTTGTGTTGCTGTCGGGCATGGTCCATCTATACCGGATGAGTCCCGACGGGCAGGCCGTACTGATCGATGAGCTGACTCCGGTGACGATGTTCAACGAAATCGCGATCCTCGACGGCGGCCCCAACCTTATGACGGTCATTGCCGCCCGGCCCAGCCGCGTCTGGCACGCGGATTACTCTGCTCTGCTGGCGCTGTCCGAGCGTTATCCCCAGGTGGCGCTGGGGTTTCTGCCCATCGTCGCGAAGCGGACACGTGTGCTGGTTGCGATGGTGACCGACATCTGCTTCCGATCGGTGCGGGCGCGGACGGCGAAGCTGTTGCTCGACCTAAGCGATCAGGGGCGCCAGCCGATCTCCCGGCAGGACCACCCCATTCAGAAAATGGCGGCGCAGATCTCGACCGCTCCCGAAGCGGTGAGCCGCACGCTGCGCTACTTGCGGGATGAAGGCGTGGTTTGCCCGTCGCGCACGACGATCGTGATTTGCGATCCGGACAGGCTGGCCGAACTGGCTCAGCTCGATAGCCTGCCCGAGCGCGGCTGCCACTGATCCGCGTCCGCACGCCTGAGCAGGGACAATCGCGCAGGCGGCTCGGCGCCGCGGACTGCGGGCGGATTTGACGAAAGTCAAAGACCTATTTTCCCTCGCATGCTACCATGAAACGAGAAGGCTCGCGCCTGATGGGCGCGGCGCTTGCCGTATCACGCGCCCGGCAGGTGTAGCGTTCGCATGACCGCGCCGGGGCAATTTTCGTTGATCCGGATCGACGCGTTAGGAGAATAAGGTTTGATGCAGGCCATTCAGGCACGGTTCAGATACCTTTTTCAGTCCACCAAAGGGCTGGTGCTGGTTGCTATCGCCTTGATCGCGCTGGTGACCGCGCTCTGGGGGACGCTCTCCGGCCCGATGGTGGAATGGGGCGTGCGGGATGTGACCGTTCGCTTGCTGGGGTTTGACCTTCAGCCGGCCGAGCGCGAAGGTCGCATCGTCATCCTCTATCACGTCATTGCGATGGCCGTCGTGGCGATCATGGTCTACCTGATCACGGACGTTGTGCCGATGAAGAAGCACCAGCAGACGACGATCAACGCTACCGTGACGCTGGGCTACCTCGTGTCCATGATCTGCGGCCTCGGTTTCGCCTATTTCGGGCACGAGTGGCTGCTCCACGGTCTCTACCTGTTTGGGCTGTCGCTCGTGTTCTTTGCCGGGCTGCTGCTGGCGGCGGCGCTGTTCCCGTGGCGCAAGGAGTATTACATTCAAGATACCGGGCGGGCGCATTTGCGCGGCCTCGACCTGGAGCGGACGGCCTTTTTCACGATGACCGTTGCGGCGCTTGGCTCGGCGGTGCTGGGCGCGATCACCGGCTCTTACTGGGGCCAGGGCCACGAGACCTTTCTGGCTGAAGACATCATCCGCTCGCCCGACAAAACGACCCTGCAGTACGCCATCATCGGGCACCTGCACATCATGCTGGCGCTGATCGCCATCGCGCTGGCGCTGGTGGTGGGTGTCTGGTTCCGCTTTAGAGGCATCCTCCACAAGATCTCCATGCCGCTGATGATCCTCGGCACGATCATCATGACGATCGGGACGTGGTCGGTCGTGCCCATGCACGGCGGCTCGGCACACACGATCATCTACGTGGGGTCGGTGTTTGTCCTGACGGCGGCGCTGTTCCTGGTGATTTTCGGCTTCCGCAAGATTATCCAGGATCGCCTGGCGGAGCAGGGCATCGCGCGGGCGACCGTCGGGCAGGGGCTGCGCGCGCTGGTGCACGACCCGCTGCGCTTTGGCGCGCTGTGGCAGATGGTTTTCATGAACTTCACCGTCAGCTTCGTCGGTATCTTCGTCGCGGTCAAGCTGACCGAGATCTTCCGTGTGTGGCCGCTGCGCGACGAGCGCCTGATCCTGACCGGTCATTGGCACATTCTGTCCGGCATCATCGCGACCATCATCCTGCTCTACTACGCCGATATGATCGGCCTGCGCGGGCGGGTGCGGCAGTGGTTCGGGTGGGCGGTCATTCTCGGCTCGGACCTGGCCTTTGGCGCGGTGACGGTTTTCGAGATGAAGCGGCTGTTTGTCTCGGAAGCCGACCAGCAGCCGGTCGTGAACTGGACGATGCTGCTGGCAGACGCGGGGATCGTTGTGGTGCTGCTGGCGCTGGCCGGGCTGATGATCTGGCGGCTGGTGGATCTGTTTGATGGCGACGGGCTGTGGCGCCGAGAATATCACGAGGCGGGCCTGGATGCCCAACGTGTCGAAGTTGGCGAGGTCTTGACGTCCGCGCAGGAGATGTCGAAATGAAGGCGAAACGCTTCCTGATCGGGCTGCTGGTGGCGCTGCCGGCGGTGCTGCTGGCGTCCTGTTCCGGCCAAGAGGCGGCGGAGATGCTGGTCGTCGAGACGGGCATCGATCCGAACGCCTGGGCGCTGGTTCCCGCGGGCGAGTTCTTGATGGGCCAGCACGAACATGTGACAGCGGTCGATTACGACTACGAGATCATGGTCACCAATGTGACCAACGCGCAGTTCGCGGATTTCCTCAACGCGGCGCTGGCCGATGGCACGATCCGCATCAGTGAAGACGGGACCGACCTGGTCGGCTACTACCCCGGCGACGAGTTTCACGGCTACCGGCACGAGGAGCGCATCGACGCCGGCGACTGGCCGCTTTTTCCGCTGGATGAAGATGACACGCGGCTGAGCTTCGACGGCGAGACATTCACCGTCAAAGAGGGCTATCACAACCATCCGGCGGTGTACGTGACGTGGTTTGGGGCGCGGGCGTACTGCGAGTACTACGGCTGGCGCCTGCCGTCCGAGGTGGAGTGGGAGAAGGCTGCGCGCGGCACCGATAACCGTCCTTTCCCGTGGGGGCACGAACTCGCGCGTAACAACGCCAACTACTACAGCAGCCGCGATCTGTTCGAGAAGATCTTCGGCAAATACGGCGACACGACGCCGGTCGGGTTCTATAACGGCAAGACTTACCAGGGCTACGAGACGCTGGATTCACCTAGTCCCTACGGGGTGTATGACATGGCCGGTAACGTCTGGGAATGGACCGGCGATGTGAAGGACAAGCAGCACTACCGCTATATGCGCGGCGGCAGCCGGGCGGAGTACGAGCATTACCTGCGCGTGTGGGCCAGCAACAACGCCGCGCCGCAGTATGCCAGCCCCAACGTCGGCTTCCGCTGCGTGCGCGACGCCGCGTCAGGTGAGTAAATGCAGGAGACACGCGTGGCAGTGGAGCAGCTCGATGTGAACAGATCGCCAGCCCGAATCTGGATCAAGCTGCGGCTTTACTGGCAGCTTATCAAGAGCCTGCAGACGGGTCTGCTGCTGATCACCGGGCTGGCCGGCTTTGCCAGTGTGTGCTGCCCGGTGCAGCGCTGGTCGACTCTGATCGGGATGCTGGTCACACTCTTTCTGGCGATCAGCGGCAGCACCGTGCTGAACATGGTCTACGACCGGGATATCGACGCCCGGATGGAGCGCACCGCGCGCCGCCCGCTGCCCTCTGGCGCCATTGACGCGGGGGAAGCCCTGGCGGTCGGACTGACACTGTCTGTGCTGGGCGTGGGCGGCGCGTTGCTGCTCGCGCCCTGGTACGGGCTGGTGGTGGGCGCCGGCCTGACATTTGACGTCATGGTCTACACCATCTGGCTCAAGCGGCGCACGCCGTGGTCGATTATCTGGGGTGGGATCGCGGGCGGTATGCCGATTCTGGCCGGGCGCACGCTGGGCGCCGGTCAGATCGAGCACATCGGTCTGCTGCTGGCGCTGGCCGTGCT
>DYEN01000469.1 GCA_020725705.1 Anaerolinea sp. | reverse complement strand
GGCGCGGCGGGTTCGACTGGTCGTTGGCGCGGTAGGGGGCGATCTGCGCGCCGAACAGCGCCAGCGCCAGGAAGAACAGCACGATCACCGTACCGGCGGCGGACTGCGGGCTGCGCAGCAAGGCGATCAGGAAGCGCCCGATTGCGCCGGTACCGCGCGAGAACCGGGCGGGGCGGACGCGAGAAAGCGTCGAGTGTGTCATCGTGGTTTTGTGGGTGAAATCCGGCTTGCACGATCTGGCGGGGGCGGGATGACCGTCGAGCCACCCCGCGCTCACCACAGCCGGACGCGCCCGGCTAGCTGACCGTCGCGGTGTGGAAGCGGGTCCGCCCGGCGAACGGGTGGACATCCACCCCGCTCACGTAATCGCCCATCACGCCGAACTGGGCGAAGAAATACGGGATGATGATCGGGCCGCGCTCGATCAGGATGCGCTGGATCTCGTGATAGGCCTGGGTGCGCTCGTCCTCGTCGAGCGTTGTCCCGGCGATCTCGATCAGACGGTCGACCTCTTCATCGCTGAAGTGCGACTCGTTCCAGGCAGCGTCGGAGCGCAGGTACAGGTCAAGGAACTGCTGCGCGACCGGACGATGGCCCCAGGGCGTGATCGCCAGATCGACTTCGAGCCAGCCGTTGTCGGCGTAGTACACGGCCTCTTCCTGCGGCTCGATGGTGATGCGGATACCGGCGGCTTCCCACTGCGCCGCCAGGGTCTGCGCCAGCGCGACGCGGTCCGACAGGTTGGGCACGTAGAGCGTCATCTCCAACCCGTCCGGGTAGCCGGCTTCAGCCAGAAGCCGGCGCGCAGCTTCGGGGTTTGGGCCGGGGAGCGGCGTTTCCTCACTGTAGTAGCGGGCGAAGAAGGGGCCGATGGGTGAATCGCGCCCGATTGCGCCGAAGCCGAACTGCAACCGGTCGAAGATGGCCTGGCGGTCGGTCGCCAGCCGGAACGCCTGGCGCACACGTTCGTCGCTGCCCGGTTCGCGGTCGGCACGCAGGCGCACCAGGTCGTGCCCGCTGGTGGTGGCCTGCTGTGTGATGAACGTTCCCTCGCCACCCAGCGCCAGGAAGGTCGCGTTGTCCATGCGTAGCACGGCGTCGACCTGCCCGCCGCGCAGCGCATTGACCGCGCTCTCGACGCTGTCGAAGTAGAAGAACTCCAGCGTTTCGACCCCCGGCGCGCCCGCGAAGTAAGCGGGATTGGCGGAGAGCGTGGCGCGGTCCGGGATGTATTCCTCAAGCTTGAAGGGGCCGGTCCCGTTGAACTCTTGCCCGATGTTCTGGGCGTTGGCTTTGAGGATCACGGCGTGGTTGTCGGTCAGGTTATAGAGAAAATCCGGGTTCGGGCGGCTAAGCGTGAAGATCACGCTGCGGCCCTCGCCCGGCTCGACGCGCTCGATATCGGCGTAGAGGTCGGCGGTCGGGCCGTCGCTGCGCAGGCGCTCGAACGTCCAGACGATGTCGTCCATTGTCAGCTCACTGCCGTCGTGAAAGGTCACGCCCTCGGCGATGGTCAGGGTGTAGGTTAGCCCATCGGCGCTGATATCCCAGGCGGTCGCCAGGCGTGGGACCAGCTCCGAGCGAGCGTCGGTGTCGAGCAGGTAATCATAGACGGCGTTCAGGAAGGCGATTTCGGTGTCGGCGGAAGCGTTCAGCGGATCGAGCGCGACGGGCGCGCCCCCCCAGGCCACGCGCAGCGTTCCCGCCTGGCGGCGCGCCAGGGCGGCGGCTGCCTGCTGAGGGGTAAGCTCGAATCCGGCGGCACCAAGCACCGAGGCGGCCAGTCCGGCGGCGCTGACCTTGAGGAAACTGCGGCGCGAAAGCCGCGAACCGTGCTCGCCCGTTCGTGTCTTCTGCGCTTGAGTCATGAGGATCTCCTTAAAACTCAGCAACATGAGAGAGGTACTTGCGGTGCGGACAGGAACAATTATCACAAAAAGGAGAAGCGCATCCAAAAAATCCGGCAGAACACTTGCGCAATGGCGCGCAGTCCCGTATGATGGGGGGACAGTCTGCGCTTTAGACAGCCGGTAAGCTGTCGACAAGGGTGCTGCTTCCGCCGGCCTGATGGGGCCGGTCCATATCACCGCCTTGACGAGCAGACGCGGGTCGCTGTGCAACTTTTGCCCGCGCTGCTGCGTATTCCTTTCCGGTTCGATTGTGCGCGGCGTCTCAGGCCGAGAGGCTGCACCGACCGCGACCGACTCGCACTGCTGAACATTCGCAATTCGCGCTAGCGAAGGAGAAGCGCACTCATGGCCGAACCCTTCATTCAGGTCCACGACTTGGTGAAGACCTTTGACACGCCTGCCGGCCCGCTGAACGTGCTGCGCGGGATCAACCTGGAAATCCAGAAAGGGGAATTCGCCACGATCGTCGGTCCCTCGGGCAGCGGCAAGACCACGTTTCTGAACATGCTGACTGCGGTCGATACGCCGACCAGCGGCGAGATTGTGGTGGGCGGCGTGCCGATCACGCAGGTTCCCCAGCGCAAGCTGACCAAGTGGCGCGCACGCAATGTGGGGATTGTGTTCCAGTTCTTCCAACTGCTGCCGACGCTGACGGTGCTCGAGAACGTGATGGCGCCGATGGACTTCGCGAACGTATGGAAGCCGGGCGAGCGCCGCGAGGTGGCGATGCGCCTGCTTGACCGCTTCGGGATCGCCGACCAGGCATACAAGACGCCCGATATGCTCTCCGGCGGCCAACAGCAGCGCGTGGCGATTGCCCGTGCTCTGGCGAACAACCCGCCCCTGATCGTGGGTGACGAGCCGACCGGGAACCTCGACCGGATGAGCGCGGCGAATGTCTTCAACATCTTCAGCGAGCTGGCCGAGCATGGTACGACCGTCGTGGTCGTCACGCACGATCGCGACCTAGTCCATGGCGTGCCGCGCGTCTTTGAGCTGGTGGACGGCATGATCGGCGAGACGACGCTGGCCGCCGCCGCCGCTCGCCGCACGCAGGAACTGCGCGCCATGCGGACGCGCACCGCGATTCGCCAGGGCACGGCGCACTGAGCGCGCCGCGTGGAACTGCCCTTGAACTGGCTGCGTCACCGGATGGCGCTGGGAGAACAAACCAATGACAAACGGGAATGATAAACCGGTCATTCTGCTGGAGAACGTTGAGAAGGTCTATAAGACCAAAGCCGGCCCCCTGCGTGTGCTGAAGGGCGTCAACCTCTCGATCAATGCCGGAGAGTTCGTCGCCATTGTCGGCCCGTCGGGCAGCGGCAAAAGCACGCTGATCAACATGATCACCGGCATCGACCGCCCGACGTCGGGCGAGGTCTTCGTTGCCGGGCAGCGGCTGACCAACCTGAGCGAAAACGCCGTCGCCAAATGGCGCGGGAAGAACGTCGGCGTGGTGTTCCAGTTCTTCCAACTGCTGCCCACCTTGACCGTTCTCGAAAACGTCATGATGCCGATGCACTATGTGGGCACCTACAAGGGCCAGCGCCGCCAGCGCGCGATGGAACTGCTGGAGCTGGTTGACCTGCCGGATGTGGCCCACAAGTATCCCAGCCAGATCTCCGGCGGCCAACAGCAGCG
>DYEN01000468.1 GCA_020725705.1 Anaerolinea sp. | reverse complement strand
TCTATCCCAAGAGCTGGGGCGCGACCATGACCACGACCGACATGGAAGAGTCGAAGCGCATCGGTGACAAGTACCAGGACTGGATCGCCGACGAGCGGCGCATGGCGCTGGCGGATGAGAACGCCATCTACATGCACTGCCTGCCCGCCGACCGGAATATCGAGGTAACCGATGCCGTGATCGATGGGCCGCAGAGCGCCGTCTATGACGAGGCGGAGAACCGCCTGCACGTGCAAAAGGCGGTTATGGCGCTGACGATGCGCTGATAGCGGCACCGCGCGCGCTGCCGTGTATATAGAAAGCCGATCAACCGCGAGCAGGGGGGTCGGCTTTTATCTCAACCCGGTAAGCAAGTGTTTTGACCGAAACAAGTATTCAACTGACTAGAAAACGATAAGGACAGGAACAGACTCCATGGCATCCAAAACAGCAGTCATCGCCATCGGCGGCAACTCTCTCATTCTTGACAAAAACAAGCCGCAAGTCGAATACCAGTGGGAAGCGACGTACGAGACGGCGCGCCACATCGCAGATATGATTATCGAAGGCTGGCGCGTGGTGATCACGCACGGCAACGGCCCGCAGGTGGGATTCATCTTGCGCCGCAACGAACTGGCCGCGCACGAAGTCCACACCACGCCGATGGACATCATCGGCGCCGACACGCAGGGATCGATCGGCTATATGCTGCAGCAGGCGCTGGGCAACTGCCTGCGGGCGCGCGGGGTGAAGCGGGACGTCGCCACGGTGATCACGCAGACTCTGGTCGACCGCAATGATCCCGCGTTCCAGAACCCGAACAAGCCGATCGGCGGGTTTATGACCAAAGAAGAGGGTGAGCGGTTCATGGCCGAAGGCTGGACCGTGGTGGAAGACGCGGGCCGCGGCTACCGGCGCGTCGTTCCGTCGCCGAACCCGATCGAGATCCTGGAACTGGATGCGATCAACGCCTTGGTGCGGAATGACGTGATTGTGATCTGCACCGGCGGGGGCGGGATTCCCGTGGTGCGTGACGAGAGCGGCGATGTGCACGGCGTCAACGCAGTGATCGACAAGGATCGCGGGTCGAGCCTGCTGGCAAACGGATTGAAAGCGGATCTGTTCATCATCTCGACAGCGGTCGAAAAGGTGGCGCTCAACTACAACAAGCCCGACCAGCGCTGGCTGGATGTCATGACCCTGGCCGAGGCCAAGCGGTATCTGGCTGAGGGCCATTTCGCGCCGGGCAGCATGGCTCCCAAGATCGAGGCGATTATCAGCTTCCTGGAAAACGGCGGACCGAAGGCGATCATCACCGATCCGGCGGGCATCACGCGGGCGCTGCGCGGCGAGACCGGCACGGCCATCGTTCCGGCGTAGCGGTGAGTGAGGCGCGCATGAACATCGCAGAGCTTCGCTGCGTGGTGTGCGGGCGCAGCTACCATCCTGACGAGGTGGCGTATACCTGCCCGGTGTGCGGGCAGGCGGGCACGCTCGACGTCTGTTACGACTACGATGCCCTGCGCCGCTCGGTGGCACGCGAGGATATCGAGCGCAGCCCCGATCGGTCGATGTGGCGCTATCGCGCGCTCATGCCGCTGGCTCCCGACGC
>DYEN01000467.1 GCA_020725705.1 Anaerolinea sp. | reverse complement strand
GGGCCGGGTTCGGATGGCGCGGCCTTCACCGCTGACGACCCGCTGATGCCGCTGCCCGCCGGGTGGAGCATCGTCAACCTTGACGAGCGGCCCTACAGGATCATTCGCGAGCCGGTGGTCGAGATCCCCATCGTCGAGAGCCTCGGCGCGCTCAACGACTATTCAGCCCTGACCTACCGCGCCGCGTGGGAGCAGTTCTTCGCGCGCGTGCGCGAAACGTACCCCTTTGCGGCGGAAAAAGAGGTGGATTGGGACGCGATCTACAATGAGATCACCCCGCTCGTCGGGCTGGCGACAAGCGACCTGACCTTCCACCTGCTTATCACCCGGTTCGGCGAGCTGCTGGCCGACACCCACGTCGGCTATGCATCCGTGCCGATCCTGCAAAACCTGCTCATCGGCGGCGTGGGCATCAGCGGGCTGGTGATGACGGACGATGGCGAGCTGGTCGTGACCGGGGTAGGCCGCGGCTCTCCGGCGGCGCAGGCCGGGATTCAGGTCGGCGACATCCTGACGAGCATTGACGGCATACCGGCGGCGCGGGCGCTGGACGAAACACCCTTGCTGCTCAGCAGCGCCTCGACACCGCACGGGCGCGCATTCTTCCAGGCGATGACCCTGTTGCAAGGCCGCATTGGCTCGTCGGTGACGCTGCGCTGGGAAAGCCCGGACGGCGAGCGCGAAGCGACGCTCACCCGCGTACCGGACGCGAGCGCGCTGCTCACCGCGCTGGGTCTGGCGGGGTCGTCCGGCCGGGTTGTTGAGGGGCGCGTGCTGGATTCCGGCCTGGGCTACATCCGGGTGCGCAGCTTCGCGCAGGAAGTGAGCGCCGCTGCCGGCCTGTTCGCCTCGGCGCTGGAAGACCTGATCGCCGCCGGCGTGCCGGGAGTGATCATCGACGTGCGCTCCAATTCCGGCGGCATCCCGCAGCTTGCGATGGCGATGGCCGGGCACTTCTTCACCGACTACGAGCGCGTGATCGATCTCTACTACGCAGACGGCAAAGGCGATTTTCAGTATCGCGGCTTCATCGAGATCCTGGTCAGCGAGCCGCACTACGCCGGCCCGGTCGCCGTGCTGGTCGATCCGCTGACGGGCAGCGCGGGCGACGTCTTCGTCTACGCCATGCGCTTCCACAACCGCGCGATTGTGGTCGGCCACACGCCGACGGGTGGCTTTACCGGCGAAGTCAGCGACGGGCAGTACCTGCTCCCTGGCGCGCTGACGGTCCAGGTCCCCACCGGGCGCCCGACCGATCCGCTCACCGGCGCGACCGTGCTCGAAGGGGTGGGGGTCGCGCCGGATGTGCGCGTCCCGCTCACGCGCGAGACTGTCCTGTCGCCGCAAGATGAAGTGCTCCAGGCCGCCGAAGCCGCGCTGCTGGCCCTGATCGCCGCGCAGCCCTAGAGGCTGTTTGAACCTTGCAGACCGGACCGTGGGGGGAAAGTCAGCGCCACGCGCAGGGGCCGAGCGTGCCCGGCCCGTGCAAAAGGCGACGTCAACCGCGCGGTGGTCGGGCAGCGGGCGACGCAGGGATCGCCCCTACGAGAACATCCAACCCCGCCGCTCCCTGTCAAGTGCATAGCAGCCTCTAGGGCGCGGCGGCTGGCAAACAGCGGGCCGTCCTGCGTTGGCGGACGGCCCGTTTTCGTGCGGGGGAGCAGCGTGCCTAGACGCTGCCGGAGGTATCAAGCAGGCGGCGGACTTTGAGCGCCAGATGCAGGTTGAGCCGGACGTTGGAGTCGTCCATATCAAGCTGGATGATCTCGGTGATGCGGCTCAGGCGGTAGACCAGCGTGTTGCGGTGGATGTTGAGCACATGGGCCGTGCGCGCCATGTTGCCGTTGTTGGTGAAGTAAGCGTTGAGCGTCGGCAGCAGATCGGTGTTGTGCTGCTCGTCATAGCGTGACAGCGGCGCCAGCCAGTGGTCGCAGAAACTTTGCAGCAGCTTGGGATCGCCCACGCCCAGCAGCAGCTCGTACAGGCTGAGATCGCCGAAGAACGCGATCTGCGAATCATCCCACATCTGTTCGGAGAGCGTCAGGGCGCGCTCGGCTTCCTGAAACGACTCGCGCAGGGCGGTCAGCCCCATTACCGCGCGCCCCACGCCGGCAACAATCTTGCCGTCCGGCGCAGCGGCGGTCAGCACGCCGTGCAGGTGCTGGACCATCTGCTTGAGACGCTGAGTCTGCTGCGGCTCATCGAGCGGGAAGAAAAGCACCGCCCGGTCCACATACTGCCCGACAGGCGCCTGAATGCGACGCTGGTGCATTTCGGTTTGCAGCAGCTTGACCATCCGCTCCGGCGAGAAGGCGCCGCCGACGCGATCGGCTGCCGGCAGCCAGTGAAACAGGACGATCGCGTACCACATGCCGGAGCGGAAATTGTCCTTCTCGGCGCGCAGGGTCAGCAGGGCGTCATCGGCCGCCGGGCTGCTCAGCCAGTCGCTGATCCAGTCGCGCACAACCGGATGCTCGGCGGTGGTTTCAGTAGCCTGCTGGCGGACCAGCTCGCGCACGAACAGCCGCTCGCTGTATTCCAGCGCCATCAGGTCGAAGTCGTCCGGCGCGTCGCCCGCGCTGAGCACCGACAGATAGCCGAGCAATTGGCCCTCGTGAATGAGCGGCACGGTGACCCCGGCCGGGCTGCGGATGATCTGCCAGTCGTCTTCGAAGAAGGCGCGATCCTGCAAGTCGAAGCGACGCACGAACTCGGCCCCGCCGGCCAGCGCCAGGTGCGAGTCCCACTCGTGGCCGGTGGTCGAGGCAGGCAGGCCGCGGCTGAGGACGTGGCCCTTGCGGTTGTGGATCACGACCGGGCGGTCGAGCATGCGGGCCAGGGCGTTGAGCATGGTGGTCAGCCCGCG
>DYEN01000039.1 GCA_020725705.1 Anaerolinea sp. | reverse complement strand
GCCATCGCCGAGGAAACCGCCGACGCCATCCGCTCCGGCGACATCGACGTCATGACCCAAATCGAAACCCTCCTCGGCCAACCGGCTGAGGCCAGCGACTGATCAGCATGTCCGTTCAGGGGACGCCGCGCAATCGGGTGCGGCGTCCCCTTCGTTAAGACCGAAATCCAGACAGTCAGACGAGATTTCCGTGATGAAAACGATGGTCACCGGCTCCGACTCCAACCTACTCCCTACCGGTCATGCCCGAATCGAATCGATGGAAATGCGCGGAATTGTGAAGCGCTTTCCGGGCGTGCTGGCCGTCGACCATGTGGACTTCGACGTGCACGCGGGCGAAGTTCATGCCTTGCTGGGCGAGAACGGCGCGGGCAAAAGCACCCTGATGAAAGTTCTTTACGGGCTGTACCAACCGAACGAGGGTGAGATCCTCATCAATGGACAGCATGCGACCATCAAATCGCCCGCCGACGCCATCGCGCAAGGCATCGGTATGGTGCACCAGCATTTTATGCTTGTCCCGTCGCTGACCGTCGCGGAGAATGTGGCGCTGGGCCTGCGCTCTAGCCGTGAGCCACTGCTCGACCTGGACACCGTCGCCCAGCGGATCGTTGAGCTGGCGAAGACGTACGGCTTGCAGGTCGATCCGCTGGCGCCGGTGTGGCAGCTTGCCGTGGGCGAGCAGCAGCGCGTTGAGATCATCAAGGCGCTCTATCGCGGTGCGGCGCTGCTGATCCTCGACGAGCCGACGGCCGTCCTCACCCCGCAGGAAGTCGACGATTTGTTCGGCACCTTGCGCCAGATGGTGCGCGATGGGCACGCGCTGATCTTCATCTCGCACAAGCTGCACGAAGTGCTGGCCATCAGCGATCGGGTGACCGTGTTGCGAGACGGCCGCAAAGTGGGCGAAATTCCCACCCGCGAAGCGACGAAAGAAAGCCTGGCGCGCATGATGGTCGGGCGCGAAGTCGTTTTCCGCTACGAGCGCAGCGCAGTTCAGGTCGGCCCGCCGCTGCTGAAGGTCGAAAACCTGTGGGCGCGCAGTGACCGCAACACGGACGCGCTGCGGGGCGTGAACCTGGAGATCCGCGCCGGTGAAATCCTGGGGCTGGCGGGGGTATCCGGCAATGGGCAGCGCGAGCTGGCCGAGGCATTGTTTGGACTGCGCCCGGCCACACAGGGCCGTGTGCTGATCGCCGGCGACGATGTGACCGGCAAGGACCCGACGGCGCTGAACCGGCTGGGCATGTCGTACATCCCCGAAGAGCGCATGATTGACGGAGTCATCACCGACTTCACGGTAGCCGAGAATCTCATTCTGCAGACTCACGGTGACCGCCCGTTCTCGTCCAGCATCTTCCTGCGCCCAGGCCAGATCGCGCGCCGCTGCACCCAGTTGATCGAGAACTTCAACATTCGCACGCCCAGCCAGGAAACACTCATCAAGAGCCTGTCGGGCGGTAACATTCAGAAGCTTGTCCTGGCGCGCGAGCTGTCGCGCAATCCACGTGTGCTGATCGCCGCCCAGCCAACGCGCGGGGTGGACATCGGCGCGACCGAGTACATTCACCAGCGGCTGCTTGACCAGCGCGCCAAGGGCACGGCAACGCTGTTGATCTCGGAAGATCTCGACGAAATCATGGCGCTGGCAGACCGAATCGCGGTCATCTACGAGGGCGAAATCGTGGGCGTGGTCGACCGCAACGAGGCGACCGTTGAGCAGTTGGGTCTGATGATGGCCGGGGTACACGCCGGTCAGACGTAGTGGCTGTTCGTTCACCTCGGACCGACGAGGGTCTGATTGACCCTGAACCGTTTTGCGTGTATGATACGTGTTAATTCACCCTCCGGCTGCGGGTCGTTTGTGCTGCGCTGAGGGCGGCACAGCGGCGTTGGGCATCCCCGCCCATCGAAAAGCGCCAGCAGTCGTTACAATCTGGCAAATGATGTTGAGGCGCACACCGCGCGCGGAAATGACTCCATGACTCTCTGGACACATTACCATACGCCGTCGTCGCTGGCCGAAGCGCAGGCGCTGCTACAGTCCTACGCAGGTCGGGCGCGCGTCATCGCCGGCGGGACGGATCTGTTGCTCGATATCCGGCACGGCCACCTGCCCCCGCCCGAAGCGCTAATCGATATCACGAAGATCCCCGAGATGTGCAGCCTGGTTCAAGACGGGGATGAGCTGGTGATCGGGGCCGGCGTGACGCACACACGCATTGTGACGGATGCGCTGATCGCCGCCAGAGCGACCTGCCTGGTCGAAAGCTGCGGCGTCGTGGGTGGGCCTCAGGTGCGCAACGTGGGGACGCTCGGTGGGAACGTTGCGCACGCGCTGCCCGCCGGTGACGGGACGACTTCCCTCGTCGCGCTGGATGCCTGGGCGGACGTGATCGTCCAGGGCGAGCGCCGCTGGCTGCCGATCCGCGAGCTGTTTGTGGGGCCGGGGCAGTCGCTGCTGGATCCAACCAGCGACCTGCTGGTTCGGTTCCGCATCCCGCTGGCGCAGGAGCACGAAGGCAGCGCATTCAAGCGTATCATGCGCCCCCAGGGCGTGGCGCTGCCCATTCTGGGATGCGCAGCGTGGGTGCGGCTGGATCCATCCGGCGAGCGGTATGAGGACATACGCATCTGCATCGGGCCGGTCGACCGAGTCCCGGCCCGCGCCGAACAGGTTGAGGCAGCCGTACGCGGCCAACCGATCGATCCGGCTACGGTGGACGCTGCCGTCGCCGCGGGGCGCACCAGCCTGTCGCCGCGCACCAGCAAGTACCGCGCCACCGCCGGCTACCGGCAGGAGATGATCGACGTGCTGCTGCGCCGGGTGCTGCCCCTGGCTGCCGAGCGAGCGCGCAGTGGCCAGGCCGTGCCCGAAGGCGTGGGGATGGAATAGGAGCGGAGTTGGTATGAGCCTGTTGAAAGTGACGGTTAACGGACAAACGGTTGAGAAGGACATCCCGGAGTCGCGCACGCTGGCGCAGTTTCTGCGCCTGGACCTCGGCCTGACGGGCACCAAGATCGGCTGCGAGGAAGCGGAATGCGGGATCTGCACGGTGCTGGTGGATGGAGTCCCCGTCGACTCGTGTCTGTACCCGGCCTTCAAAGCCCAGGGTGCGGCGATCACCACCATCGAAGGGCTGGCCCAAAACGGTACGCTGCACCCGCTTCAGCGCGCGTTCATCGAGCATGGCGCGGTGCAGTGCGGCTTTTGCACGCCGGGCGTGATCATGACCGCGAAAGCGCTGCTCGAGCAGAACCCAAACCCGACCGATCATGATATCAAGGTAGCCCTCAAGGACACCTACTGCCGCTGCACCGGCTATACCAGCATTTTCAACGCGATTCACTCGGCTGCCAGCGAGCTGCGCGGCCAAGGCTCCCTGCCCTGGAAGCGCGTCGAGACGGTCGGGCCGTTGAGCGCGGTGGGGCAGCCGGTGGCGCCGCCCGAAGCCATCGACAAGGTTACGGGACGCGCGCGCTTCACCGACGACTATGTCTTCCCCGGCATGCTGATCGGGCGCACGTTACGCTCGGCGTACCCGCACGCCCGGATCCGCCGCATCAATACGGCAAAGGCGCGCGCGCTGCCGGGCGTGCGCGCGGTATTGACGCACGAGGACGTGCCCGGCGACAACATTCACGGTCTGATCTATGACGACTGGCCGGTTCTGGCAGCAGACAAAGTCCGCTATATGGGCGATGCGGTTGCCATCGTCGCTGCCGACGACGCCGAAACCGCCGAACGGGCGCTTGGGCTGATCG
>DYEN01000466.1 GCA_020725705.1 Anaerolinea sp. | reverse complement strand
TCTTCGCTGTTCTTTGCTGTTCTTTGCTGTTCTTTGCTGCTCTTTGCCGTTCTTCGCTTTCGTGTGCTACAGTACGCGCCATGAAAGCCACCTTGCACGTCCTGCGGCTGGAGCCGCACGATGATGTCCTGTCCATCCGCGACCGCCTGACCTTCGTCCGCTCGACACACGTTCTGCTGGTCTGGCCCGAAGGCGGCACGGCGTTTCCCCGTCGCAAGCTCGATCTGCTGCTGGTCCAGCGGCAGGCGCGGCGGCTGGGTTTTCACCTGGCGCTGGTCACCGACGCGCCCGACGTGCTGTCCTACGCCGAAGACCTGAACATCTCCGCCTTTCCCAGCATCGACGCCGCGCGCCGTACTCGCTGGAAAACCCCGCGCGACAAGCTGTTCGGCGAGCGCCCACCCGGCTACGCGGCCCGGGCCGCGCTGGCCGAGCGCATCGCGCCCCCCGGCTGGCGCGACGAGGCGGTGCACTCGCGCTGGTTCGTGCTGGCGCGCTGGGGCGTCTTTCTGCTGCTGGTCGGCGCGCTGGGCACCGCCTTCTGGCTGGTCGCGCCCAGCGCCACCGTGACCCTCACCCCGGCGACCGATCAGGTGGCGGTGACCGTCGCCATCACCGCCGATCCGGCCCTGACCGATATCGACATCGAGAACGCGCGCATGCCCGGCACGGTCGTCTCGCTCGAAGCAACCAGCCGGGTCACCATCGAGTCCTCGGGGCGCGAAGATGCCGGCGCGACGCGCGCGCGGGGCCGTGTCCGCCTGACCAATCTCTCCGACGGGCCGGTGATCGTCCCACCCGGCACCGTGGTGTCGACTGGCGGCACATTCCCCATCCGCTTCGAGACGCTCAGCGAGCTGATCCTGCCCGCCGGGCAGGACGCCGCCAGCGAGGTTGATGTTCTCGCGCTGGCCGAGCACGCCGGGACAGATGGCAACGTGCCCGCCGGGGCAATCGCGCGCGTGGAAGGCCCGCTCGCCGGTGTGGTTCAGGTGACCAACCCCAATCCAACCACTGGCGGCGCGTTTCTGGAACGCAAGATCGTGACCGCCGAGGATCACAGCCGCCTGCTTGTGCTGGGGCGCCAGCAGGTTTTGCAGCGCGCCCGTGACCTGCTGCTCCACCAGTACAGCGGCGAGCAGTTCCTTGTCCCCGGCTCGATCACCATCATCGAGGAGCGCCCCGGCTGGACGATCTATAGCGCAGTGGTGGGCGAGGTCGCCGACAGCGTCAGTCTGGACCTGCGCGCTCGTGTTCAGGCGGTGATCGTCGACGAGCGCCTGGCGCGCCAGGTCGCCTATGCCGGGCTGCGACCCCGCATCCGGCCAGGGCTGGAGATCGCGCCGGGCGCGTTGACGTTCACACGCGGCGCGATCCAGCAGATCGAACCGGACGGGCGCGTCACGTTTCTGATGGAAGTGCGCGGCACCAGCACGGTTGCCATCGATCCGAACGCGGTGCGCGAGCGCATCGCCGGAACCAGCGTCGCCGAAGCCCGGCGCCGTCTGGAGCGCGAGCTGGTGCTGGAGCCGGATCACCCGCCCCAAATCGAGGTCTGGCCGGGGTTTTTGGGGCGGCTGCCCGCGCTGCCGATGCGCATCCAGGTTGAGATCGTCCGTCCATGAGCCGACCGGCATTTCCCGGACGCCTGATCGGGATCGACCACGGCGAGAAGTACGTCGGCCTGGCCATCTCGGACCCGACCGGCCTGCTCGCCCGTCCGCTCGATCTGCTGCGCCGCTCGTCCCGGCACGAGGACTTCGCCCGCATCGCCGCGCTGATCGAGCAGCACGGCGCCGTAGGGCTGGTCGTCGGGCTGCCCGAATCTCCGCCCGAGATCACCGTCTACACCCAGGCGGACCGGGTCCGGCGCTGGGCTTCACGTCTGGCCGCTGCCGTCCCGGTGCCGGTCTACCTGTGGAACGAGCGCTATTCGTCGCAGGAAGCCGAGGAGCTGCTGGCCGAAGCCGGGCGCAACCGCCGCAAACGGATCGACGCCGTCGCCGCGGCGGTCATCTTGCAGGAGTTCCTCGACGCCCACCGCGCCGGCGAGCCGTGGCCGGCGCCGGTCGCCCCGGCGGACGAGGCCGAGTCCTGAGCACACCGCCGGGAATCCGGCGCCTGAGCGCATGGTGGCGTAGTTTACGCCGCGGCGTTTTGACCCTATAATCTCTGCGTCCCGGCCTGGATCGTTCGCTAGCCTGAGGAGACCTGAGGATGGAATCCGCACCCGCCCCGCCCGCACGCAGCCTGCTCGGCGTTCTGCTCGCGCTGGTCTTGGCCGCCGGATTGATCGCCTGCGTTGCGGCGGCCGGGTTGTATCTGTGGGCGCGGCAGGATGGCCTGAATCCCATCCGGGCGATTCAACTCCGCATCACGCTCTCGCAGCGTGAAGACGAGCTGAACACCCCCGCCGGAACCAGCGACGAATACCGGCGTTTCGTCGTCAACCGCGGTGACTCGGCCTACACCATCGCCAACAACCTGCTCGCCCAGCGCCTGATCACCGACGCCGACCTGTTCGTAGATTACGTGCAATATCACCGGCTGGACGGCCAGCTTGAGGCCGGCACATTCTACCTGCGTGACCGTCAGACCATCCCCGAGATCGCGCGCGCCCTGACCGACGCCAGCACCGCAACCGTCCCGTTCCGCACCCTGCCCGGCTGGCGCATCGAAGAGATCGCCGCCGTGATCGACACCAACCCCCTGCTCGACTTCAGCGGGGCAGATTTCCTCGCCGTGGTCGGGCGCGGCGCGGAAATTCCGCCGGAGTTCAAGAGCCGCAACGCCATCCCGGATGTCATGAGCAACGGGCAGCCGCCTTCGCTCGAAGGCTTCCTCTATCCGGACACCTACCAGCTTCGGCCCGGCCTGAGCGCCCAGGAACTGCGCGACGAAATGTTAAGCGCGTTCAGCAGCGCCGTGACGGACGATTTCTACCTCAAGGCGGCGCAACAGGACCTGACGATGTACGAGGTCGTCACGTTGGCCTCGATCGTCCAGCGCGAGGCGGTCGCCCCGGACGAAGCGCCACGCATCGCCGCCGTGTACCTCAATCGTCTGCGGTTGCCAATGCGCCTGGACGCCGACCCCACCGTGCAGTACGCCATCGGGAACACGCGCGATCCGGCTACGTGGTGGCCGCCGTTGACTCAGGCGGATTATTACGCAACGTCCGGCCTGCCCAACCAGTCGTACAGCACCTACCTGAACCAGGGGTTGCCGCCGGGGCCGATCAACTCGCCCAGCCTGGCGTCCATCCGCGCCGTGCTCGAAGCGCCCGACACCGACGAGTATTACTTCCGGCTGGGCTGCGATGACCGCTATCATGTCTTCTTCGGCCTCGACCAGCGGGATGAGCACGCCGCCTTCACCTGCCCCTAGCGGCTGTTATGCGCTTGGCAGACCGGACCGTGGGGAAAAGCAGACCCGCGCGTATGGGGTCACGCGTATCGGGTCAAATGCGCGGTGGTCGGGCCGCGGGCGGTGCAAGCATCGCTCCGACAAGAACATCCAACACCGCCGCTCCGCGTCAAGGGCATGACACGCTCTGGCGGCGTGCGCCGTAGATGGCGCAGGGCGGCCCCCCTGCGCGAGGGACCGCCCTGCTCCAAACCATCAGACTGCTGGCAGCGCCAGCCGAGACGCGCCGGCTCTATTCGCCGGAGCCGTCGTCGACCTCGCGCACAACCTGAATCTGCACGCGCGAAACGAGCGCGGCCAGCGCGCCCAGCGCGGCCATGACCGGCGCGGCCAACGCGAAGACGCCGCCCGCCACCACTCCGACCGTCAGCGGGATCTCGATGTTGAACTTGCCGCCGGGGTCTTTGATGATCAGCCGCCGCACATTCCCTTCCTGGATCAGCTCGCGCACGCGATCCATCAACTGGCGGCCTTCCAGCTCGATATCTTCTACAAACGTGCGCTTCTCGCCTTGCGGCTGTTGCTCGTTCTGTTCGCTCATAGCTAGCACTCCCTCCAAAAGGTCCAAAGCTCGAAGGGCGTTCTGGACATAAGATACAGCGCGCAGAATGGCCAACGGTCCTCACCCCCGAACTCACTCGTCTCCGTAGATCGTAGCATAGAATGGGGGCAGCGGCGCGCTTTCCTCGTCGCCGACGACCAGCGCCCGCTCAAGATGCTCGCGCGCGCGGGCGAGGCGCGCCTCGTCGTTGGCGTGCACGGTAAAGGCTAGCTGCCCGGCTTCCACGCGGTCGCCCACTTTGCAGTGAACCACCACGCCGACCGCCGGGTCAATCGAATCTTCCTTCTTCTCGCGGCCTGCGCCCAGCTCCAGCGTCGCCTGTGCGACGTGGAGCGCATGGACCTGCTGCGCGAACCCGTCCCGCGGGACGGGAATGACCTCTTGGAGCCGTGCGCGTGGCAGCCGGTCCGGATCGTCCACCATGCGCACATCGCCGTCCTGCGCCTCAACCAGCTCGCGCAGCTTGGCGAACCCCGCGCCGCTCTCCAGCACGCCGAGCACGTCAGCCCGCGCCCGCTCGAGGGCGTCCGGCGCGGTGTCTTGCCGCCCCAGCCGCAGCATATGCGCCGCGACCGTCAGACAGTGCTCGCGCAGGTCCGCCGGGCCACCGCCGCGCAGCGTTTCGATCGCCTCGCGGACCTCAAGCGCGTTGCCGACAGCCCGGCCGAGCGGCTGGTTCATGTCAGAAAGCAGCGCGACCATCCGGCGCCCGGCGCTCACGCCGATATCAACCATAATCTGCGCCAGCTCGCGCGCTTCCTCAACGTGCTGCATAAACGCCCCCACGCCAACCTTGACATCTAGCACGATGGCGTTGGCGCCTGCGGCCAGCTTTTTGCTCATGATGCTGCTGGCGATCAGGGGCAGGCTGGACACGGTAGCCGTCACGTCGCGCAGCGCGTAGAACTTGCCATCAGCAGGCGCCAGACTCCTGGTTTGCCCGCACAGGACGATGCCGTGCGCGCGCACCTGGCGCAGAATTTCATCGTCCGACAGGGCAACGCGGTAGCCCGCAATCGACTCCAGCTTGTCCAGCGTCCCGCCGGAAAAGCCCAGCCCGCGCCCGCTCATTTTGGCAACCGGCACGCCCGCCGCCGCGACCAGCGGCAGCACAACCAGTGTCACCTTGTCGCCCACCCCGCCGG
>DYEN01000038.1 GCA_020725705.1 Anaerolinea sp. | reverse complement strand
GCGCCGTCCACGCCACCCAGAGCGGGTAGTCGTGGACGGCTAGCTGGCCCGCGATGGTTGCCAGCACGCCGATCAACGAGCCGACCGACACGTCGATGTTGCCGGTGATGATCACCATGGACATCCCGATCGCGCCAACGGCGATATACGACGCGTTGGAGAGGATGTTGAGCAGATTGCGCTCGGTGCCAAAACGCGGGTTGTCCGAATAGACGACCAGGCTGAGCACCAGGATGCTCATCAGCAGAATGAATTCCTGGCTGCCCAGCAGGTGCGTCAGATTGCGCAGCGAAAAGCCGGACTCCGCCGCTCGAGACTTGTACGCCTTGCTTGTCGCAGCCATCGCTACCCGCCCTTCACACCCGTCTGCACGGCGTCTACCGCAAGCTCCGCCGCGTTGGACGCGCCGTTTTCAACGCTCATCATCGCCGTGGCGACCTTCTCCTGCGTCGCCTCCTCGCGCGAGAACTCGCCGACCACACGCCCTTCCCGCATCACAACCACGCGATCGCTCATCCCCAGGATTTCGGGCATTTCGCTGGAGATCATCAAGATCGCCATGCCCTGTTGCGCAAGCTGGCTCATCAGCCGGTGCACCTCGGCTTTCGCGCCCACATCGATCCCGCGCGTCGGCTCGTCCATGATCAGGATGCGCGGCTTCGATGCCAGCCACTTGCCGACGACTACTTTTTGCTGGTTGCCGCCCGAAAGCTTGTTGACGATCTGGGTGGTGCTATAGGCGCGGATGTTCAGCGTGTCGATCATCCGCTCCGCCAACGACTTCTCGCCCTGACGGTCGATGAAAGGCCCTCTGGTCAGCGCGCGCAGCACTGCCAACGAGATATTCTGGCGGATGGTCATTTGCCGGATCAGCCCCTGGCTGCCGCGCTCTTCCGGCACGTAGGCGATCCCCAGCCGCATCGCGTCGCCGGGGTGGCGGATGCGCACGGGCTTGCCCTCGATCAGGATCTGGCCGGACTGAGCGGGCGTGATCCCGAAGATCGTCTGCGCCAGCTCGCTGCGCCCGGACCCGATCAGTCCCGCCAGCCCGACGATCTCCCCGGCGCGAACGGTCAGGTTCACGCCCAGGGTATAGGGCCTGCGCCATAGGTCGCGCACTTCAAGCAGCGGTTCGCCGATCTCGGCGGGCAGCTTCGGGAACAGGTCGTCAACCGTGCGCCCCACCATCATGCTGATCAACTCCGGCTCGGACGTGTCGGCCACGCGGCGCGTGGCGACGTACTCGCCATCGCGCAGCACCGTGACACGATCGGCCAGCGTGAAAATCTCCTGCAGACGGTGGCTGATGTAGATGATCGCGACCCCGCGGTCTTGCAACAGCCGCACGATGCGGAAAAGCTGCTCGACGTCGGCCTCGGTCAGGGCGGCGGTCGGCTCATCCATGACCAGGATCCGCGCGTTGAGCGAGAGCGCCTTAGCGATCTCGATGCGCTGGCGGTTGCCGACGCTGAGCGTCCCAATCTTGCGGTTCACGTCCAGATCGTGGATCTCCAGCGAAGCCAGCAACTCGCGCGCCTCGCGGCGCATCTTGCCCCAATCGACTGCGCCGAAGCGCGTGCGCGGCGCATGGCCCATGAAGATGTTCTCCGCCGCCGACAGCTCGGGGTATAGGCTGAGTTCCTGGTAGATGGTCGCAATGCCGGCGGCCTGCGCCTCGCGCGGGTTGCTGAAAGGCGGGCGTTCTTGCCCGTCCAGGCGCAGCGTGCCCTCGTCGGGCTTGTAGACGCCGGAAATGATCTTGATCAGAGTAGACTTTCCCGCGCCGTTCTCGCCGATCAGCGCGTGGACTTCGCCTGGCAGCACGTCGAAGCGCACGTTCTGAAGCGCCTGTACGCCAGGAAACCGCTTGCTGATGTTCGTAAGCTCAAGAATAGGTTGCATTTGCCCGCTCGATTATTCTGCGCTGTCCTGCGCGACAACAATCTCGTGATACCGCTCGTACACCTCATCCCACACGGCGCGCTGCTGGGGCCGGTAGTGACGCATCTCCACCGAACGCCGCACGACCTGCCGCGCCTCGTCGACGCCGGTCAGCTCGCCGAGCGCGATCAACTGCACGATGGCGTTCCCCAACGCGGTCGCCTCATACGGCCCCGCGATCACATCCCGCCCGGTGGAATCGGCCGTCATCTGACACAGAAGCGTGTTGCGCGCCCCGCCACCGATCACATGCACCACGTCGACCGGGCGCTGCGCGATGCTCACCAGTTGGTCCAGCGCGTGGCGATATTTGAGCGCCAGGCTTTCGTAGATCGCCCGTACAATCTGTCCGGGCGTCTCGGGCACCGGCTGGCCGGTCTGGCGGCAATATTCCTGCACGCGCTCGGGCATATCGTCACCCGGCGGCAGAAACACGGGCGCGTCCGGATCGATCAGGCTGCGGAACGGCTCGGCCTCGGCGGCCAGGCGGGTCAGGTCGTCGTAGCTGTACTCTGTCCTCGCGTGGCGCCAGGCCGCGCGGCACTGCTGCGCGATCCACAGCCCGACAACGTTCTTAAGAAAGCGGTACTTTCCCCCGTAGCCGCCCTCATTGGTGACGTTGGCGCGGTAGCTCGCCTCGTTGATCACCGGGGCGTCCAGCTCCAGCCCCAGCAGGCTCCACGTCCCGCTGCTGAGATACGCATAGTTCGGCTGGCTGGCGGGCACAGCCACCACCGCGCTGGCGGTGTCGTGCGATGTCACCGCCGTCACCGGGATGCCCTGATAGGTGCCCAGCGGAGTGCCCGGCTGCACAATCTCCGGGAATATCCCGGTAGGGATGCCGACCGCTTCCATCGTTGCGTAATCCCACGTGCGCGTGCGCGGGTTGAACATCTGCGTGGTCGTCACGTGCGTGAATTCGCACACGCGCGAGCCGGTCAGCCAGTGATTGAACAGATCGGGAAAGGTGAGGTAGAGGGTCGCCTGTTCCAGCAGCGGGCTGTTGGACCGCACCAGGCTCGCCATCTGAAACAGCGAGTTGAGCGCCATGAACTGGATGCCCGTTCGCTCGAAGACGGTCCGGCGCGGCACGCGCTCAAAAACCCACTCCATCATCCCGTCCGTACGGCGGTCCCGGTAGTGAACCGGGTTGGCGAGCAGACAGCCCGTCCGGTCGAGCAGGGCAAAGTCCACGCCCCACGAGTCCACCCCGATGCTGGCGATGCCGTCGGCAGCCTGCGCGATGGCCTGGGTGATCTCGTGCCACAGACGCAGCACGTCCCAGTAGAGCGTGTCGCAAACCTGAACAGCGATGTTGGGGAAACGGTGAATTTCGCTTTGGTCCAGGCGCTGGCCGTCATAGCTGACGCGCATCACCCGCCCAGACTCGGCACCTAAATCAATCGCAAGAACATGCACTGGCATCGCAAGCTGTCTCGCAAGAAACAGTAACTATCAGGATACGCGCAGTGGCAGCCATCGCCTCATGCAGGCGGGCGTCCCCGATCAGGAGAACCTGGTTGATCACGCCACCCAGGTTGTCGACAAAAAGCCTATCGCATGTTTTCAGTTTCTTTCGATTAGTTTCAGGATACACCGGAACGAAACGCGTGTCAACGACCCATCATCTGGTTATTGGTGATCCGATCCCCGTTCTTGTGCTCGCCAGCTTCGACCACATCGACCCGGATTCCGCGCTCGCGCAGGCGGGCGACCATGTCCGGGGGCGCGTCTGCGGTGGTGATGATATGCTGCACCCGATCCAGCGGCGCGATCGTATAGGGGGCAATCTCACCCCACTTCGAGCCGTCAAGCAGGTAAATCGTGCGGACACAGCGCGCGATCATCGCTTGCTTGATCACCACTTCGTCCGGGTCGATCTCGGTGATCCCGGCGCCTTCGGCCAGCCCGCGCGCGCTGAAAAAACCGACGTTGAGATTGATGTTCGGCAGGCTTTCGGGCATCCCGACCAGCGAGATCGAGTCATTCCGCAGGCGCCCCCCGGTGACCAGCACTTGAAAGTCGGAGCGGTCCAGGAACCCCTGCGCCAACATCAACCCGTTGGTGACGATGGTCAGCTTGTCCAGGTGCTTGAGATAGGGCAGCAGCGCATAGGCCGTCGTGCTCGAGTCCAGCGCGACGCTGTAGCCGCGCTCGATGAACTGCGCGGCAAAGGCCGCGATGGCCCGCTTGTGGGCGCGATTTTTCTGCAGACGCACGTTGAACGACAGCTCTTTCAGGCGCCCTGCGCCCGTCCGTGCGACGGCGCCGCCGTAGGTTCGCTGCAGCAAGCCCTGCTCCTCAAGGGCGCGCAGGTCCTGGCGGATGGTTACCGCGCTGACGTGCATTTCCTCGCTCAGATCGCGCACGGTGACGCGGCCTTCGTGCTCCAGGCGCTGCATGATGGCGCGCCGGCGCTCCTCAAGGAACAAGTTATTGGACATAGTGCCTCGCTTCCCCTAAAAGCATTCTTTCGAAAAAGCGCCCGCTCCCGCACAGCACGCTTGTGGTGGTATGAATAGCATAATCGCGAAACGTACTAAAATCAATCGCTACGAAACGAAACTGAACACCGCTCCGGCGCAAAACCAGGTCAAAGTGTGAGCAGGCACGCACTTGCTTTTTGGGGTGTGGTGCTGTATCGTGATATAAAATGAAAACAAAAGAAGCAAAATGCAACGCAGCCGAAAGCCAGGCGTTGCGGGTTGCGTCTGTGTGGCGCGCGGGCGCACAAGAAAGGGCATGGATGGCAGACTTTCCAGCATGGGATGAATGGGAGATGCGCCGCCAGATCTGCGAGGTGGGGCGGCGCCTCTATCAGCACTTCTTCGTCGCCGCCAACGACGGCAACATCTCCGTTCGCCTCAACAAGCGCGAGATCCTGATGACGCCGACCAACGTCAGCAAAGCCGATCTCAAGCCCGAGAGCCTGGTCAAGCTCACGCCGGAAGGCGAGTTGATCGACGCCGGAAACGGCGAGCGCGCCTCGTCCGAGAGCCGGATGCACCTGGCGATCTACCGCGAGCGCGACGACATTCGCGCCGTGGTGCACGCCCATCCCCCTACTGCCACCGGGTTCGCCGTCGCGAATTTCGGGCTGGAGCAGCCCTTCCTGCCGGAAGTCGTGGTGCGCACCGGCGCGACGCCGGTCGTGCCCTACACCATCCCCGGCGGCGAAGAGCTGGCCCAGTCGATGCTCCCGTACATCAAAGACCATGTCACGCTGCTTCTGGGCAATCATGGCGTGGTAGCCTACGGCCCGACGCTGCGCGACGCCATGTTCAACATGGAGACCATCGAGCTGAATGCACGCATTTACCTGACGGCGTATCAGCTCGGCCACGTCAAATTCCTAAGCGAGGAAGACGTCGAAGCCCTGCGCAAGCGGTACCAGAGCGGGTAAGCTTGTTCGCGCTGTCCGGGTCCCGTGGCCCGGACACGCGCTTTCTGGCCGGTCGCAGACCTGCCGGACGAGTCTGTTGAATTAAGTTGGTTACGAGATGGACTTACCTGAACGGACATCCCCGGCAGGGCAGACGGTTGCGCTGTTCGTAACCTGCCTGGTCGACACGCTGTTCCCCGAAACGGGCATCGCGACGGTGCGTCTGCTGGAGCATCTCGGCGTCCCGGTTACGTTCCCCGCCGCCCAGACCTGCTGCGGGCAACCCGGCTACAACAGCGGCTACCGGCGCGCGGCGCGGCCCGTCGCCGAACATTTTCTGGACACCTTCCGCGATGCGGCAGTGATCGTCAGCCCGTCCGGCTCGTGCGTCACGATGATCCGGCACGAATACCCGCGCCTGTTCGCAGACGATCCGGCCCGCCACGCGCAGGCGCTGGCCGTCGCCGCCCGCACGTGGGAACTGACCGAATACCTGGTCGATGGCCTGGGCGTGGCCGATCTCGGTCTGCGGCTGCCGGAGCCGCACACTTTCGCCGTGCACGACGCGTGCCACGGGCTGCGGATGCTCGGCCTAGGGCGGCAGGCGCGGGCGTTGCTGGATGCGCTGGAGAACGCGCGTGTCGTCCCGCTCGAAGACGGCGACGAGTGCTGCGGCTTCGGCGGGTTGTTCAGCGTCAAAATGCCCGATCTCAGCGCGGCGATGCTTCACAAGAAGATCGAGCGCATCCGCGCCAGTCAGGCGGCGACCATCGTCACCGGGGATGTAAGCTGCATGATGCACATCAACGGCGGGCTGGCGCGCCGGGGGCTGGCGCCGCGCGTGCGCCATATCGCCGAGGTGCTGGCCGACGGTTTGCCCGAAAGGACCTCTCATGCGCAGCCAGGCCGCTAAGTTCGTCGCAGCGGCGCGGCGCGCGCTGGCCGACCCGCCGCTGCAAGACGCCGTCAAGCGCGCGACGGATACCGCCGCCCGCAAGCGCGATCTTGCCATGTTCGCCCACGGGCGCGAGCACGGCGAGGCGCTCCGCCGGCAGGCCGCCGCCGCCCGCCACCGTGCCCTAAGCCATCTGCCCGAGCTGCTGGAGCAGGCCGAGGCGCAGTTGACGGCTAGCGGCGTCACCGTGCTGTGGGCCGCCGACGCCGCCGAAGTCTGCGCTCACGTGTTGGATATCGCCGCGCGGCATCACGTGGAGAGCGTGACCAAGAGCAAGAGCATGGTCAGCGAAGAGGTCGGCCTCAACGATGCGCTGGCCGAAGCCGGGATCGAGGTGCTGGAAACGGACCTGGGCGAGTACATCATCCAGCTCGCCGGAGAGCCGCCCAGCCACATCGTCACGCCGGTGATTCACAAGTCAAAAGCCGCCATCCGAGATCTGTTCGTGCAGCGGCTGGGCATGCCCCCAACCGACGACGCATCGACGATGACCCGCTTCGCGCGCGAGCATCTGCGCGCCGCGTTCCTCTCGTCGGATATGGGCATCTCCGGCGGCAACTTCATCATTGCCGAAACCGGCACGCTCTGCCTGGTAACCAACGAGGGCAACGGGCGGATGGTTACCGCACTGCCGCGCGTGCATGTCGCGCTGGTCGGCATCGAGAAGGTCGTCGCCACGCTGGAAGACTATGTGCTGCTGACCCAGGTGCTGCCGCGCAGCGCCACCGGGCAGGCGATGGCCGTCTACACACATATGATCAACGGACCGCGCCGCGCGGACGAACCTGACGGCCCTGAGGCGCTCTACGTTGTGCTGGTCGACAACGGGCGCAGCGCAATCTACGGCACGTCCTATGCCGAGGTGCTGGGCTGCATTCGTTGCGGGGCATGCATCAACGCCTGCCCGATCTATGAGGCCACTGGCGGCCACGCCTACGGCTGGGTTTATCCCGGGCCGATTGGTGCCGTACTGACCCCGCTACTGACCGATCTGAAGGACGCCTCGCCCCTGCCCCACGCCAGCAGCCTATGCGGCAAGTGCAAGGAAGTCTGCCCGGTCGACATCGACCTGCCACGCATGCTGCTCGATCTACGCCATGACTTGGTGGAAGCCGGGCATATGCCCTGGTTGTGGGACGCCGGGATGCGCGCCTGGTCGACCGCCACCCGCTCACCGCGTCTGTTCCACAGCGCCGCCCACGCCGCGCAGATCGGGCAGAAGCTGCTGCCACAGGGGCGTAAAATCCCGCTCGGCCCGCTGGGCGGCTGGACCGCATCGCGCGAGCTGCCGCGCTTTGCCCGGCAGACGTTCCGCGACTGGTGGGCCGCCCGCGACCAGGAGGAAGGCCGCAATGACCAGTCGTGAGACGATCCTCGCCCGCCTGCGCGCTGCCCGGCGCCCCTTCGCCGACGTGCCACCGCCGGATGATTATCTGCCGGTGGCGCCGGTCGATGACGAGCGTCCGGCGGCGCTGGTGGAGCACTTCGCCACCCGCGCCGAAGCCCTGAACTGCACCGTTCACCGCTGCCCGGACGAGCGCGCCGCCCTGAAAGCGATCCTGGACGTGATCGGTGCGGACCGGCAGGTGCTCTGCTGGGACTTTGCCCATATCCCGCTGCCGGGCCTTGAGGCGGCACTGGCACAGGCGGGGGTGGCGGTCGCCCCGCCTCATGATCCGTCCGTGCGGGTGGGAATCACCGGCGCGGACGCGGCGTTGGCCGCTACAGGTAGTCTGGTAATTGTCTCAGGGCCGGGCAAACCGCGCCAGGTATCGCTCTTGCCGCTGGTGCACGTCGCCGTCGTGCGCGCCGGCCAGATCGTGGCGCACCTCGAAGCCTGGCTGGCGACCGTGCGCGCGCGCGGCCTTGACGTGTTCCAGGCCGCCAGCAGCACGGTCATCATCAGCGGGCCAAGCCGCACGGCGGATATTGCCATGGAGCTGATCCTGGGGATGCACGGGCCGGGCGAACTGCATATTGTTGTGCTTGACGAGGCGGCGCGCGACGACAGCGCCGCACGCTGATGTTCTGCTCATTGCGCGGTTTGAGGTTCACACACTAAGGAGACCGGAGCATGCCCACCTATGGAGCACATGCCTTTCTCTGGATCGGGGAGTGGACGACGGAATCCGGCAACCATGCCATTGCCGAGGCCGGCAAAACCGGGTTCGACTTCATTGAGATTCCCCTGCTAAAGCCGGACGAATTCGACGCGCGCGCACACAAACAAGCCCTAGACGATGCGGGCATCTACGCGACGGCCTCGCTCGTGCTGCCCAAAGACGCGCACATGCCCGTCGCTCCGCAGAAGGCCAAGACCTTTCTGTTCAAGGCGCTGGACCAGTTGCAGGCGCTTGGCGGCGAGATGCTGTGCGGCTGCATCGGCTACTCGCTGGGCACGCTCACCGGCAGCCCGCCGACCGAGCACGAGCGCGCCGTCATCATCGACACGCTAACCGAGGTGGCCGAGGAAGCGCAGCGACGCGGGATGCGTCTGGCGCTCGAAGCCTGCAACCGCTACGAAACGTATCTTTACAACACGCTCGCGGACACGCAAGAAACGGTGCGGGCCATCCGCGCGCGTGGCTTTGACAACATCCAGGTGCACGGCGACACCTATCACATGAACATCGAAGAAGAGGGCTTCTACAACCCGATCGTGGGCT
Source organism: Anaerolinea sp. (assembly GCA_020725705.1). Classification (GTDB taxonomy): domain Bacteria; phylum Chloroflexota; class Anaerolineae; order Aggregatilineales; family Aggregatilineaceae; genus DYGX01. Next base: position 27,390 of record DYEN01000038.1, on the reverse strand, counting down.
GCGCCGAGACGCTCGGCTACATGCACCTCAGCGAAAGCCATCGCGGGCTGGTGGGCAGCGGGACCGTCAACTGGGCGGACGTGTTTCGCGGGCTGAAGGATGCCGGCTATCGCGGCCCGCTGGTGCTCGAATCGTTCGCCGCGATCAACCCCGATCTGGCGGCGGCGACCTGTCTGTGGCGGCCACCGAACCAGCCGCCCGGCGTGCTGGCACGCGAAGGGCTGGCGTTCCTGCGCCGCGGCGCGGAAGCAGCCGGACTCGCCTGACGCGTCCGTGCAGCTTTGCATCCCACACAACAACAAACGCGCCGGGGGCGATCAGGCTCCCGGCGCGGGTGTTTTCGAGTGGGGCGTGGCGACCTTAAGCGACCTTCTTGGACGCCTGCGGATCAAACGCGTCACGCAGGCCGTCGCCGATGATGTACAGGCACAGCACCGTGATGACGATCAGAAGCCCCGGCATGACAACCAGGTGGGGGCCACGGTCGAAGAAGCTTTGCGCGTTGTTCAACATGTTGCCCCAACTGGGCGTGGGTGGCCGGACGCCCAGCCCCAGATAACTCAACGCCGACTCGACCAGGATCAGCGAGCCGATGTCGATCGCCAGCGTCACCACAATGATGGAGAAGATATTGGGCAGAAGATGAACAAACATGATCCGCGTGTCGCTGGCGCCGAGCGCGCGGGCCGCCACCGTGTATTCCAGCTCGCGCCGGGCCAGCGTCTCGCCGCGAACCAGTCGCATCGTCCCCGTCCAGCCCAGAAACGTCAGGATTAAAATCAGCACCACCACGGATGATTGCAACGCCGACTGCTGTGCGCGGAGCACCGAAGCAACGATCAGCAGCAGGAAGAGCGTGGGGATCGAGTTCAGGGTGGTTACAAACCACATGATGATGTCGTCAACGAATCCCAGCGGGCCGCCCTGATAGTAGCCGGCCAGCACGCCAATGCTCATACCGATCACCAGCGAACCGATCGCTGCCGTGGTGGCGATGGTCAACGACACGCGCCCGGCATAGAGCAACCGCGCCAGTTGGTCACGGCCCAGGTCGTCCGTCCCCAGAACATGCCCCTGTGAGCCAATCGGCAGAAACGGCGGGTTGTCGGTCCGCGTGTAGCTAACGTTCAGGGCGTCCGTAATCACCGGTGCCAGCAGCGACAGCAGGCCGAGCAGAAGCACGATACCAATCGCGATCAGGGTCAGATAGTCCCGGCGGAGCCGCCGCAACGCCAGGGTCCAGAGCGATTCGCTGACGTGTATCTCGTCATCGCGCAGCGATACAATGTGGTTCGCCGCCGGCGCCGTCTTCGAAACCGGGGTGGACTTCGTTTCAGTCGTCATCCTGCACCTACCAGCCGGATGCGCGGATCAATGAGCGCGTAGAGAATATCCGACAGCAAATAGCCCACGATGGTGATCACACCGCTGAGCAGCACAACCGCCATCACCATCGGGTAATCCTGCTGAATGACCGCCTCAAATGACAGGCGCCCCAGGCCCGGCCAGGAAAAGATCGTCTCGGTGATCACCGCGCCGCTCAACAGGTTCGGAATCGCCGGCCCCAGGATCGTCGCGATCGGGATCAGCGCGTTGCGGGTGGCGTGAACAAACCAGACCTGACGGTCCGGCAGACCTTTGGCTTGCGCGGTACGGATATAGTCCTGGCTCATGACATCCAGGGTCGAGGTGCGCATATAGCGCGACAGCACGGCAATCCAGCCTGTGCCGAGCGTAAATACCGGCAGAATGAGATGGTTCACGCGGTCCTGCAAGCTGGTACAGCCCCGGATGGTAAGCGGGCACTGATTACCCATCGGCAGGACTTCCAGCCATTTGCCGAACACCAGGATTAGCATCAGTCCAAGCCAGAAGACGGGCACCGCGTTAAATACGACCGCCAGCACGCGCGACACGTTGTCGAACGTACCGCCGCGCCGCACAGCCGAAAGAATCCCGACCGGGATACCGATCGTAAAGCCGATCGCCAGAGCTAAAGCACCCAGCTGCACAGTCGCCCCGGCACGTTCCTTGAGCATATCGACCACCGGGCGCTTGTAGAACAAAGAGCGCCCAAAATCCAGGCGGATAATGCCGCCGCTGGTCCCCTGCTCAGAGCCAATTTCATTGCCCAGCCGGTCGAAGATCGGGATCTCGCGCCCTGCCCACAGCGTGATCCCGGCCACCCGGATCGGCCGTTCACCCAACAACCAGCGCAGGTACTGCACCGGAAGGGGGTCGTTAAAACCCAGTTTTTCTTGCATCGCTTCGCGCTGCTTGGCCGGGACTTTTGGGTCAAAAGTCATGGCGGCAGCCGGACCGCCCGGCGCTGCCGACATGATGAGAAACGCGAGGATCGTGATTCCCAGCAAGGTCGGAATGGCCTGGATCAGACGCCGAAGTATATACCGCCCCACAGCTACACCTTTCCTGTTCCGTTTTGTCAATCAGGGTAGTCTGGCCGGCTGCGGGTGAGCCGAGCCGGCCAGACTATAACGATAGCCCTACGCGGACGTCTCGCCGCTTACTGGGTGATCACCCAGTCCTCGGCGTGCCAGAACGGAGCGTTGGGCCGCGGGCTCCAGTTGGTGATGCTCTTGTTGGCCCCGTACATGCCATTGATGGCGAAGAGCCAGACGTACGCCTGGTCTTCCTGCAGGATACGCTGTAGTTCCCAGTAGAGCGGAGCGCGGTCTTCCGGCGCGCAACCGGGCACGTTCAGCGCTTGCTTGAACAGGCGGTCCACTTCGGGGTTGCTGTAGGACATGCTGTTGAAGCCGCTGCCCACGATGTCCCCGTCGGTGGTGAACAGGCCGGTCCAGTCCGGATCATCGGGGTAGGCATTGCGCCAGCCGAGGATGATCGCGTCGAAGGTCTGCGAGTCCTGGATGTCCAGCAACTGGTTGAAGTCGATGGCCGAGACGGTCACCTGCATGCCGACTTCGGCCAACTGCTGCTGGACCAGCTCCGCGATCTGGCCGCGGCGGGTGTTGCCTTCATTGGTCAGCACCTCGAACGCGAACTTCACGCCGTCCTTGTCGAGGATGCCGTCACCGTCGGTGTCTTCCCAGCCGGCTTCCGCCAGCAGCGCCCGCGCCGCATCCAGATCGCGCGCGACCGGCTGCAGTTCGGGGTCGATGGCCCACGACGACGGAACCAGGAACGAAGGCATCACGGTCCCTTCGCCGAAGACGGCCTTCTCCATGATCTCGTCAAGATCGATGGCGCGCTGGATCGCCTGGCGGACGCGGACATCTCCAAACAGCGGGTGCGGGGCCTGCGGCACCGGGATCGGCAGGCCGTTCTCGTCCAGGACCATGTTGCCTTCGGCATCCTTCTCGAAACCGTCCTGCGGGTTCGCCGGGTCGGCGAAGTTCAGCGACAGGTAGTCCCAGGTGTTGCCGGGATAGTCGTAGGTCTGCAGGTTCGGGTTCGCGCGGATTTCCTGGACCTTGCCCACCTGCGGGTTCTCGATCACGTTCAGCTCGCCGGCGATGAAGCGCTCCGCCAGAACGGTCTGGTCGGGCACGGTGACATACAGCCAGCCTTCGGGGATCACATCTTTGTAGTAGCTGAAGTTGGTCAGCAGCACAACGCGCTCGCTGTCCATCGATTCAAACACAAACGGGCCGCCGCTGACGGTGGGGGCGGACTCATACGGATGCCCGATCAGGGACTCCCAGTCAAAGTCCTCACCCATTTCCGGCGTCCACCCGAAGACATGGGACGGCACCAGGCTCTTCGCCGCGTCGCTCAAGACACCGCAGGACGGCGAAGTGAAGGTGATGCTCACCGTGTAGCCATCCTCGCTGACTTCGACCGTGTCGATGTCGTCCACCGTGTAGCCATACGGTGACTCGAACTTGTCGGCGTTGCGGTAGGCGTAGATGGCGAACTGCCAGTCCCAACCCGTCACCGGCGTGCCATCCGACCAGTAGAGGTTGTCGACCAGGTTGAATGTGTAGGTCAGGCCATCCTCACTGACGGTCCAGTCCCGGGTGAGCGCCCCTTCAATATTCGGCGCGAAATACTGCGTCTCAGGGTCCACACCGATCGAGCTGACGGTCAGCCACTGCGTCACCGCGCGGCAGTCCGTGCCACTACAACGCAGGTCGTTGATGGGACCAATCGATGTCCCGCCATTCCCTTGAATGATGGGACCACCTTCGCCGGGGCCCTGCGCCAACGCCATCATCGGGGTCAGGAACAGCGCCACGACCAGCGACAAAACAAGTACACGTTTCATGGAAGAAGGACCTCCTCAGAACAACGGAGCACAAACAGAAAATCGATGCCCAAAACGCTCGATGCGACCAGCCCTCCTCTCGCTGAACAACTCGAGTACATTTAATATACCCAACCCCGTGACTCGGTTCAAATCGGCCATAGCGGGCATGTCCCGGCCCGTGCGAACAAGGAGTCGGGTTTGATCGAACGGGAACGGGGCCGGAGCACAGCCCGTGTTTACTATTTCATACGTACCAACCCGGAGTGAGAGATCACTTTTCAGGCACAATCTTCTGGCGGCTGGCCGATCTACGCCCTTTGCGAGTATCATAGCAGCCAGAGTTCGGCTGCCGCACAAGGATGAAAGGGCCAGATGAACCCGGCTCGTTCCAGTTTTCCTGGGGCGCTCTCCGACCCCGCCTACAACGCCGCACTCCGTGCCTTTTTACGCGCCTACCCCGCCTACGATCACACCGCCGTCGAGGCGCTCCGTGCCCGCGAATACGCCCGCCTCGATGCGTCCGGGCACGTCTACCTTGACTACACCGGCGGGGGGCTGTACGCGCAGAGCCAGCTCGACGAGCACCTGGCGATGCTGCGTGGCGGCGTGTACGGCAACCCGCACTCGAACAGCCCGGCCTCGCGCGCCGCAACCGATCTGGCCGAGTGCGTGCGGGCGCAAGTCCTGGCATACTTCAACGCCGCGCCCGACGAATACGCCGCGATCTTCACCCAGAACGCCAGCGGGGCGCTGAAGCTCGTCGGTGAGTCATACCCGTTCGGGCCGGGCGATCAATACGTTCTGACGTTCGACAACCACAACTCGGTGAACGGGATCCGTGAATTTGCGCGCGCCCGCGGCGCCTCGGTGGCCTACGCGCCGGTCCTCCCGCCCGAACTGCGCATCGACGAGGGGCGGCTGATGGCCTTGCTCGAAGGCGCCCGGCCCGGCGCGCATAACCTGTTCGCCTACCCGGCTCAGTCCAATTTCAGCGGCGTGCAGCACGACCTGGGCTGGATCGCGCGCGCCCAGGCCCTGGGGTGGGATGTGCTGCTTGACGCTGCCGCCTTTGCACCCACCAACCGCCTGGACCTAAGCCGATGGCACCCGGATTTCGTCGTCCTCTCGTTCTACAAGATCTTCGGATACCCGACCGGGATCGGCTGCCTGATCGCGCGGCAGAGCACCTTGCCGAAGTTGCGGCGCCCGTGGTTCGCCGGCGGGACCATCACCATCGCCTCGGTTCAAGGCGATGGCTACTATCTGCAGGACGGCGAAGCCGCCTTCGAGGATGGCACGATCGACTATTTGAACATCCCTGCGGTGGAGATCGGGCTGCGGCACATTACCTCGGTGGGCATCGACACCATTCACGCGCGCGTCATGGCGCTCACCGGCTGGCTGATCGAGCAGCTCGGCGCGCTGACCCACAGCAATGGCGCCCCGCTGGTGCATTTTTACGGTCCGGCGCACACCCGCCAGCGCGGCGGCACGGTGACCTTCAATCTCTTTGATCCGGACGGCAGGCTGTTTGACTATCGCGAAGTCGAAGCCGCCGCAAGCCACGCCAACATCTCGCTGCGCACCGGCTGCTTTTGCAACCCCGGCGCCGGAGAGCAGGCGCACGGTCTCACGCGCGAGGACCTGGCGGACTGTTTCGGCAGGCAGGAACGCATGACCTTCGAGGAGTTCATCCGGATCATGAGCGGGCGCAGCAAAGAAGCGGTCGGCGCCGTGCGCGTTTCGCTTGGCATCGGCTCGAACTTCGCAGACGTGTACCGGTTCGTCGCGTTCGCGCGCACGTTCCTCGACCGCCTGCACTGACCATCTCCGTCCCCCTGCATCGCCCCTATTTCTGGCGGCTCGAACTGACAGCCGGGCGTGTGGCGATAGCAGGCTGTGCAGACCGGGCCGGGAGCAGACCGCCTATGATTTCGATGCGCGCCGGACAATTAATTGTATATGCGCCTAAAAAACACTAGAATAAAGATCCTTCCGGGTAAACACCGGACAAAAGACCGTCCTGGCCATATTCTTTTGCGAAAGGGAGTTGGGTATGAAAAAGCTGTCCGTGTTTGTGATGTGGGCTTTGATTGCCACGCTGGCGATCCCGCTGGCGGCCGTCACCCCCGCCGCGCCGGTTCTGGCGCAGGATGACACGCTCACCGTGCTGTGCACCCCGCAGGAAGACTGGTGCGTCGCCATGACGCAGGCGTTCCAGGAAGAAACGGGCATCGAGACGAGCTACGTCCGTATGTCGTCGGGCGAATCGCTGGCCCGCATCCGCGCCACCCAGGACGATCCGGAGTTCTCGGTGTGGTGGGGTGGTCCGGCGGACGCCTTTATCGCCGCCTATGAAGAGGGCCTGCTCGAGCCTTACGAGCCGGAGCTGGCGTCGGTGCTGCCCGAAAATGCCGTGGGCGAGGATCACTCTTGGCACGGGATCTACATGGGCGCGATCGGGTTCTGCTCCAACGTCGAGCTGCTCGACGAGCTGGGCATCGAACCGCCGACCTCGTGGGAAGACCTGCTCGATCCGGCGCTGAAGAGCAACATCGCCATGGCGCACCCGGCCACCTCGGGCACTGCCTTCACCACGTTCTGGACCATCGTGACGCTCAAGGCGGACGAGCTTGAGGCCGAGGAAGAGGGCGCCGGTTACGACGAAGAGGGTATGCCGACCCAAGCCGCGATCGACGCCGCATTCGAGTACTTCGCGCAGCTTCACCAGAACATCCTGCAGTACACGCGCTCCGGTGCTGCGCCCGGCCAGATGGCCGCGACCGGCCAGATTGCCGTGGCGATCATCTTCGCGCACGACTGTGTCAAGCTCCAGGTCGAGGGTTTCGAGGGGATCGTGGTCAACACCTTCCCCGAAGAAGGGACCGGCTACGAGATCGGCGGTATGGCGCTGATCAAGAACGCGCCCGAGCCCGAAGCGGCCAAGCGGTGGATCGAGTGGGCGCTGACGCCCGAGGCGCAGGCCATCGGCGCCACGGTGAACTCGCTCCAGCTCCCGACCAACCCGAACACGCCCATCTCCGAGCTGTCGCCCAGGCTGGAAGATGTGAACCTGGTGGACTACAACTTCATCGCAGCCGGGCTGCATCGCACGGAAATCGTCGAGCGCTTTGACGCCGAGATCGCTCCGCAGCCGACTGACTAGCCGGCTCCTCGTTCTTCTACCGTCGCCAGTCCGGCGGTGGTGAGGCGGTGCTGGCCCCACCACCGCCGGAGCACCCGGCCTCTACGAACGGAGAGACTCTTTGTGCGAACCCTCACCCGCAACCACCGGATCGCCGAGTTCAGGCGTATCACTCAGGACCCGGTCCTCTTCATCGGGCTGATCATCGTCGTGCTGTTTGTGATCATCACGATTATCAGCCCCATCTACGCGATGGTCGAGGAAAGCCTGACCGAGAAAGGCCGGGAGCTTTTCGAGCGTTATTTAACGTCGCCGGTCTACCAGCGCATCTTCCGCAACACGATGGAAATGGGCCTGCTGGTCGCCGCGATCGGGACGGCGCTTGGCTTCGTGCTGGCCTATGTTCAGGTCAAGGTTGCTGTCCCGTTCAAGCGTCTGATTCACTTTATCGCCCTGGTGCCGATTGTCTCGCCCCCGTTTGCAGTTGCCACCGCGGCACTGCTGCTGTTCGGGCGCAACGGCATGATCACCTACGACCTCTTCGGCGTGCGCTACGATATTTACGGGCTGGACGGCCTGACCCTTGTGCTCACGCTGTCCTATTTCCCGGTGGCCTATCTCAACCTGCGCGGCATGATCCAGGCCCTCGATCCGGCGCTCGACGAAGCAGCGACCAATCTCGGCGCGAGCAAGTGGCGCGTGTTCCGCACCGTCACCGTGCCGATGCTCGTCCCCGGCATCGCGGGGTCGTTCCTGCTGCTGTTCGTCGAAGCGATCGCGGACCTGGGCAACCCGCTGGTTCTGGGCGGCAATTACGAGGTGCTCGCCACGCGCATCTACGTGTCGATCGTGGGGCTGTACGACACTACCGCCGCCGCTGTGCTGTCCGTCGTACTGCTGGTCCCCTCACTGCTGGTCTTCATCGTGCAGCGCTACTGGATCAGCCGCACCTCGGTGGTATCGATCACCGGCAAGCCGAGCGGCACGCCGCAGGTCATCAACCATCCCCTGGTGGTCTGGCCGCTATTCGCCGCTGTGATGGCGATCGTCTTGCTGATTGTGATCATTTACGGGGTCATTTTTGCCGGCGCCTTCACCAAGATCTTGAACGTCAACAACGAGCTGACGCTCGACCACTTCGACTTCGTGATCAACGGCTACGGCTCCGAGGCGATGAAAGACACCACCCAGCTTTCGGCCATCGCCACGCCCATCGCCGGTGTGCTCGGCATGCTGATCGCGTTCCTCGTCGCCCGCAAGAAGTGGACGGGCCGCCACGCGCTCGACTTCGCGACCATGCTGGGCATCGCCGTCCCCGGCACGATCCTGGGTATCGGCTACCTGCTCGTCTTCAACGGGCCGCAAGAGATCACCCTGCCTGTGATCGGGACGGTGACCGTGATCCCCAAGCTGACCGGCGGGCGCGCGGTGTTCGGCGGGGCTGCGGCGATCGTGCTGGTCTACATCGTGCGCAGCGTGCCGGCGGCCTTGCGCGCCGGCGTGGCCGCCCTGTCCCAGATCGATCCGGCCATCGAGGAAGCATCGGTCAGCCTGGGCGCCGACAACTTCGGGACGTTCCGGCGCATCACCCTGCCGCTAATTCGGCCTGCCTTTCTGTCGGGCTTGATCTACGCCTTTGCGCGCTCGATGACTACCATCTCGGCCATCATCTTCCTCACCACGCCGCGCACCAAGATCATGACGCACCAGATCCTGAACGAGGTCGAGAACGGACGGTATGGCAACGCGTTCGCGTATTGTGTCATTCTGATTGTGATCGTGCTGGCTGCGATCGGAATTCTGGCCGTGGCGGTTGGCACCACCACCGGCGCTGAGAAAACCACCATAGAAGGAGCCGCGTAAATGGCTGAAACCCAGGCGGGGACGCTTGTCCTCGAGGAGGTCTCCAAAGTCTTTCCCCAGCGGGGCGGCCAGGGCGACGTGCGCGCCGTCGACCGGGTCTCCCTGACGATTGAGCCGGGCGAGTTCGTCACGCTGCTCGGCCCGTCGGGCTGCGGCAAGACCACCACGCTGCGGCTGATCTCCGGCTTCGAGATGCCGACTTCGGGCCGGATCCTGCTGGACGGGAAAGACATTTCGCACCGGCCGCCCAACAAGCGGGATATGGCGATGGTGTTCCAAAGCTATGCGCTGTTCCCGCATATGACGGTCTTCAACAACATCGCCTACGGTCTGCGCGTGCAGCACACCCCTCGCCGCGACGTACAACAGCGGGTGGAGCGCGTGCTGGAGCTGATGGGACTGAGCGGGATGGGCAACCGGCGCCCGCACGAGTTATCCGGCGGGCAGCAGCAGCGCGTGGCGCTGGCGCGATCGCTGGTCGTCGAGCCGCGCGTGCTGCTCTTTGACGAGCCGCTCTCCAACCTGGACGCCAAGCTGCGCGTGCAGATGCGCAGCGAGATCCGCAACCTGCAGCGCCGCCTGCACATCACCAGCGTCTACGTCACGCACGACCAGGTTGAGGCGATGGCGCTCTCCGATCGCATCGTCGTGATGAACAACGGCCAGATCGAGCAGATTGGGACACCGGAAGAGATCTACCGCTGGCCGGTGTCGCGCTTCGTGGCGGATTTCATCGGGCGGGCAAACTTCCTGCCGGCAAAGGTGCAGACCAGCCGCGAAAAGGAGGCGACCGTGACCCTGCTGGGTCGCACGGTGACGGTGACTGCCAGCGCGCCGCTGCCGCCCGACACTGTCGGCACGGCCGTCTTGCGGCCCGAAGCCCTGCTGCTGGAGGATAACCCCGCGTTGGAGCAGGTCGTCGTCGAGCAAACCATGTATCTTGGCTCAACCATCGAGTACATCGTCCGTCTGGGCGAACAGCGCCTGATCGTGGTGGATGCGGACCCGCGCCCTGGTCGGGTCTTCCGCGAGGGTTCCACTGCCGGGCTGAGCTTCGAACCGGAGACGGTGCATTTGCTGGCCGAGCCGGCGCTCTGACCACCCCTGCTGCACCCAAGTTATTTGCACGGCACTCGCAGGTTCATCCCCTGCGAGTGTTGTTCTGTGTTGTAGCCAAAACCGCCAGTTAACCTAATTCAAAATAGGCCAGCCACATCATGACAACGCGTCCGTCGCGGCGCATAGTCTGCGTAACGACATGCTGACGGATGCCTATGACCATGAGCCAACCCTCGCACCCCGAACCACCTCAGGCCCCGGATATCCCGCGCCGGCTCCAGGTGCGCCCGATGCAGCTCGCGGGAGTCGTCTTCCTGCTGGTACTGCCTGTGCTGGCTGTCTTCGGCGCTTTCGGCGAGAGCTTTGACTCTGCCGGCGCGACCGGGGCGGGCATCCGGCTCAACGTCGTCTATCCGTCGCGGCTGCGCTACCAGCAAGACACCACCCTGGAACTCACCGTCAGCAACACCGGCACGCAATCGCTCGCCACCGTCAGCGTGCATCTGGAGCGCGGGTACATCGATCGGTTCTCCAGGGTCAGCTTCACGCCGCAGGTTACGCTGGCGACCGAACGCGCCTATGTGATTGAGCTGGATATGCTCGCGCCGGGTGAGAGCCAGGTGATCGTCTTGCAGCTTACCGGCGGGCAATATGGCCGCCATCGTGGGCATATCTGGGTGGAACAGAACGGCAGCCGCCCCGCCGCACTTGACCTGACGACGCTAGTATTTCCTTGAGAGGAACCGGACATGGAAACGATCTGGCGCGTTGCCGTCGCCTATTTCTTCGTGCTGATCGCGCTTCGGCTGCTGGGCAAGCGCGAATTCGGCCAGCTCTCGCCGCTGGAGCTGGTCACCCTGCTGCTGATTCCGGAGCTGCTGTCCAACGCGCTCCAGCAAGGGGACTCGTCGATGTTGCGCGCGCTCGCCGGGGTATCGACCCTGTTGCTGCTGGTCTTCATCAGCTCGCTGGTAACACATCTGAACAAATCGGTGGAAGAGGCGGTCGAAGGCAAGCCGGCCGTGCTGGTCGCACACGGGGAGTTCATTGTGGGCAACCTCAACCGGGAGCGTGTTACGCCCGGGGAAGTATTCAGCGCGATGCATCAGGCCGGGCTGGACGCTCTCGACCAGGTGCGCTGGGCAATGCTGGAGAGCGACGGCAAGATCGCAATAGTGCCTGAGCCGCCGAGCGGCACAGGCACTCAAGAGACGTCTTCGCCGTCAGGCGGGTGACGAACGCGGCGAGATGCGCCGGGTTACACCTTTGTCGCGCGCGGGTCGAGCGCGTCGCGCAGGCCGTCGCCCAGGAAGTTGAACGCGAACATGATCAGGAACAGCGCCAGCGCCGGGAAGATCGCCTGGTTAGGATAGCTCTTGATCGCCTGCGCCCCTTCCGAGATCATGCTGCCCCAGCTTGGCGTCGGCGGGTTTACGCCCAACCCGATGAAGCTGAGAAACGCTTCAAGCGAGATATAGCGCGGGATCGCCAGGCTTTCGCGCACGATCACCGGCCCCATGATGTTCGGCAGCACGTGGCGGAAGATGATCCCGCGATCGCTGACGCCGATGGAATGGGCGGCCTCGATAAATTCCTTTTCGCGCAGCGACAGCACCTGGCCGCGCGCCAGCCGCGCCGTATCCATCCAGGATGTGATCCCGATGCCGATGAAGATGAACAACATGCCGCCGAAAGCCGCGTCGATTTTGTTCAGCTGGTAGGCCAGTGTGCCGTACTCGCTTTGGGAGAAGCTGGCACGGAAGAAGGCCATCATCAGAATGATCAGCAGCAAGGTGGGAAAGGCATACATGATGTCGACGATGCGCATCATGATGTTATCGGTTCGCCCCCCAATATAGCCGGAGACCATCCCGTAGACCGTGCCAACCAACAGGCTTGTCAGCGGGCCGATGAACGCCACTGCCAGCGAGATGCGCGCTCCGTAGACAATCCGCGTGAACAAATCCCGCCCGAGCGCGTCCGTGCCAAACCGGTAATCGTTGTTGACCCGGACGTACCCCATTTCCTGGCCGACTTCTTTCATCTTCGGAAACAGGTCGATGACCCATTTCGGCGCGGTGTTGATGGCCAGGTAGTTCTGCTCGGCGTAGGTGTAGTTGGTGAGCTGCGGCGCGAAGATCGCGATCAGGATAAAGGCCGCGATCACCACCATGCCGACAATCGCCGCACGGTTGCGGATCAGGCGGCGCCAGGCATCGAGCCACGGGCCGCGGCTGCGCTCGGTTTCCCGCTCCAGGCGGATCGGTTCCGGAAGCGCCTCACCAACCCGCTCGGTAGATGCATCAATGGACGACATAGTCTCGATCCCCCCGCCTAATCAAAACGGATGCGCGGATCCAGCCACACATAGGTCAGATCCACGATGAAATTGGCGATAACAATGAAGAAGGCAAACAGCAGCGTCGTCCCCATGATGGTCGCGTAGTCGCGCTGGTTGATGCTGACGACGAAGTAGTGCCCCAGCCCCGGCAGCCCGAACACCTTCTCGATGACAAACGTGCCGGTCAGCAGCGCCGCAAACAGCGGACCCATCACAGTCACCACCGGGATCATGGCGTTCTTCATGGCGTGCACCACGATGACCTGATGGCTACGCAGCCCTTTGGCCTGCGCCGTGCGGATATAGTCCTCGTTCAGCACCTGCAGCAGGCTGGCGCGCGTCAGCCGCGCGATCAGCGCCGACTGCGCAAACCCCAGGGCAAAGGCCGGCATAATGAGCTGCTCAAAGGTGCCCCAGCCCGTCGTTGGGAGCCACTTTAGCTCGACTGCGACGACGTACTGGAGCAGCGGGCCAAGGACAATCGCCGGCACCGACACCCCCAGAATCGCAACGCTCATGCTGAAATAGTCGAAGACCGTGTTCTTGCGCAGCGCCGCGATGGTGCCCAGCGGAATGCCGATCACCGTCGCCACAAACATCGCCGCCAGGCCAAGCTGGAACGAGACCGGTAGGTGCGCCTTGAAGATCCCGTTGACCGAGCGCGTCCGGTCGGTGTACGACGGCCCGAAGTTCATCCAGCGCAGGGTCGTGTTATCGCCCACCGGCAGCTTGATATTGAACAGGTAGTCGTTGGTGACCGAATATTTCCATTCCCCGGTGGTGACCCTGGGAATGACGAGGTCGGCCATGTAATCGATATACTGCTTCCAGACCGGGTCGTCGAGCTTGTACTTGGCGTTCAGGTTGTTAAGCACCGTCTGGGGCAGCTTCTTCTCCGAAGCAAACGGCCCGCCGGGCACCTGGTGCATCAGCGCAAATGTGATGATCGACACCACGAACAACACAACGATGAGGCCCAGAAGACTGCGTGTGAAGTATTGTAGCATCTGACTCTCCCGTGGTCGCTCCCATGCAGCGACACACTCTCGCTACCCATCCGGCACCCTGCCAGACGGAGCAACACCTGCCTGAAATCCACCCGCGACGGTATCTCAAACCGGACACAAAGGGATGACTGAGCGTGTAAGTGTTTAAACGAGCCGATCTGCTGATCTGTTGTCCGCCGCGGCAGTTCTCAGCAGACATGGGAGAGAGAGCGCCATGGCTCTCTCTCCACACTCTGTATCATTTACCGATCATCGAGCGATTTGGTTCACCGCGGGATCTAGCCGAGGATGTCCCACTTGTCGTAGCGCTCGATGCCGATGATCGACGGCGAAGCGTCGAGGTGCGTGCCGATCATGCTCAGCTTGGTGTAGAAGTAGATGGGCGCGATCGCCGCATCTTCCCAGGTCAGGATGTGCTCGGCGCGAGCGTAGAGCGGCTTGCGGGCCTCGAAGTCCGTCATCACCTTGGCTTCGTCGATCAGCGAGTCATACTCGTCATTGGCCCAATTGGTGTGGTTGTTGCCCGAGGTCGAGTAGAACACGTCGCCCAGGAAGTTGTGCGGGTCGGGGTAGTCCGCGCACCAGCCCAACCGCCAGATCTGCGGCGCGTCCTCGGTCAGCAGGTCCAGATAGGTCTGCCATTCCTGGTTCGCCACCTGCACCTCAATGCCCAGGTTTTCCTTCCACATCTGCTGCACCGCCTGGGCGATGATGGCATGCGCCTCGCTGGTGTTGTACATCAGGGTCAGCGGCGGCATGGTCTCCATGGTGTTGCCGGTTTCCTCGAAGTACAGCTCCAGCTCCTGGCGGGCCAGCTCGGGGTCGCTGTGGGCGCCGAGATCAGGATACTCTTCTTGAGTGGCCGAGGCGGCAAAGTTCGGGCGCGAGAAGAAGCCGGCCGGCAGTTCACCACGGCCCAGCACCTGCTCGACCAGCGTCTGGCGGTCGATGGCAGCCGATAGCGCGCGGCGCATGTGAACATTGTCCACCGGCGGCTTCAGCACGTTGAAGCCGTAGTAGTAGGTGCAGTCACGCGAGCCAATGTACAGCTCGTCCGGGCGCTCCACCTTCAGGCGCGGCAGGTCCGGCAGCGGCACTTCTTCGATGGTATCCAGCTCGCCGGCTTCATAGGCCGCCAGCGCCGCCGAAGCATCCAGGAACACAGCCTCGATCACGTCGAGCTTGGGGATCGGGTGGCTCTCGGTGCCAGGCCAGAAGGGGTTCTTGATGATCTCGACGCGCGAACCAGGCTCGTACGACTTCAGGACGAACGTGCCGTAGACATGGTAGTTCTCGGGCAGCGTCCAGTTGTCGCCGTTCTCCTCGATGGTCCACTGCGGCTGGGCAGCGAACACCCACAGGCCGTAGACCTGGAGCAGGAAGCCGGCCGGCTCGGGCGAAGTGATCTCGAGGGTGTAGTCGTCCACCGCGCGGATCTTCACATCCTCGAGGGCACCGGTGCCCTCGTTGAACGCGTTGCCGCCCTCAACCCAGTCCGCCGGCAGGTAGCCGTAGTTGGACGCGGTTTCGGGGTCCATGGTGCGCAGCGCGCCATACACAAAGTCGTGAGCCGTCACATAGCGGACATTGCCCGCCTCGTCCGTCACTTCGACCACCGAATCGGTCGCCGGATCGTAGACAACCCACGGCACGCCTTCTTTGATCTTAAAGGTATAGACACGGCCATCTTCCGAGATCTCCCACTCTTCCGCCATTCCATGCTGCGGAAGGCCGGTCGTCTCGTCACGCGGAGCCAGGCCGGGGAACATCATTTCAATAAATGTGTGCGAGGTGGTATCGGTTGCCAGGGCGACATCCCACACCACCGTGGTGCCAGCCGCCCCCATACCAACACGCAGCACCTTCAGGTCTTGCGCGCTGACGGTGCCCAGACCGGCAACCATCGACAGCAAAAGGGCCAGCGCAATGAAGAGCTGACTAGTGCGTTTCAGGTTTCTCATTGGTGTTCTGCTCCCATTCTCTAGATGCGAAATGCAAAAGGGGATCTAAGTGTCCACCGATAGTATACATTATGTTACCGCATCTCGCGCAGATGACAAAGAGCATTTTGCTGGGCTAAAGAGGGCGCCACGCGGTAGTGCGCGGCGGCTGCTAAAAGGGACGACTCGGAGAGCAACCAGCCGCACCGCGCAAAACACGCACCGTCCCGCGCCGGGCAAAGCGCAGACGGTCCGGGTCGACACCTGCCATCGATCCCGCCGCCCGGTGCGGTATAATGCTGCTGGCCTAGCCACCACCCGGCGCGCAGGCGTGCGGCCCGCAAGCGCGAAACAGAAGGGATTGAATGATGCGCCTCGATGTTCCCGATTCGGGTGTGGACCTCACCGCCCAGGCTGCCGGTGAGGCCATCCGCGATCACCTGCCGGCGCTCAGCGCGGAGATCGTTCGCCAGTTCAGCGCACTGCAGCGGGCTTCCGGCAGCCCGCCGCCGCTTGATCCGGCGGCGCTGCGGGCTGCTGTCGAAGCGCATCTGCGCGCGCTGGTAGCCGCAGTCCAGCACGACAGCCACGCGGATTTTCTCGCGCACGTCCAGGCGTCCATCCCCGCGTTCGGGCCGGAGCGCGCCGGAGCGGATGCCCTGCGCAAGCTGCTAGAGATCAGCGGGCAAGCGATTCGCCGCGCCGCGGGCAGCGCGGTGTGGAACAGCGTGCAGCCCGTGCTCGATCCGGCCCTTGCCTGGCTGTTGAGCGAGGATACGAAAGGTTCACCGTTGCCGGCTGGTTCCCCCGCCGAAATCGCACACGCCTATTTGCACACCATCCTCGATGGCGATCGCATCCGGGCGCAGCGGCTGGTTTTCGACGCCCTGGAAGGCGGCCTCAGCATCCGCCAGATCTACCTGGATGTTTTTCAGCCTGCGCTGTACGAGATCGGTCACCTGTGGGAACTCGGGCGCGTCTCGATCGCTCAGGAACATCTGGCAACGGCAATTACGCAATCGGTGCTGGCCGCGATTTACGCCCGCGTGGAGCTGCCGACCAACCTGACGCGCCATGCCATCGTCGCCTGCCTGTCGGGGAACTATCACGAGATCGGCCCGCGCATGCTGGCCGACTTGCTCCAGGTCGGCGGCTTCAACACACGCTTTCTGGGTGCCAACACCCCGGAAGACAGCCTGCTGGACATGATCGAAACGCTGAAGCCGGACGTTGTCGGCCTGCCCGCGACGACGACGCCGCAGGTCGAGACGGTGCAGCGCGCCATCGAGCGCCTGCGCGCAGATTTCACCACCTACCGTCCGACGGTCATGGTCGGCGGGCTGGCATTCAATCTGGTGGATGGCCTCTGGCGGGCCGTCCGGGCGGACGTCTGGGGTCCGGACGCGGGCCAGGCCGTCGACCGGCTGGTAGGGAGCAGCGGATGAGCGACGCAGCCGGGCAGCGCCCTCACGATCTGGCGCCCATCCTGGGCGCGTGGCTGGCGGAGATCGCCGCCTTCGCCGACCGGGCCGAGTCCCTGGCGATCGGTCTGTTCGGTGTGGACGGCCAGCCACGCTATCTGAACGCGGGGATGCGCCGGCTGCTGGCGGGCTGTCCGGACGACGCGATGGCCGCCGCATTCGCCGCGCCCACCTTTGCCGCGCTGCGCGAGCGCGAAAGCACGAACGGCCCGATCCACGAAGGGTGGCTGACGCTGGGCAGCGACCAGCTTGTGTACCGCTCGATTCGCGCGGCGGTCTACCGGCGTGAAGATCGGCTGCTGGTTATCGGCGAAACGGACGTTGAGGAGCTGGAGCGCGTCAACCACGAGCTGATGGCGGTCAACCGCGAGATCACCAATCTCCAGCGCGAACTGGCCCGCCGCCAGGCAGAGCTGGTTCGCCTCAACGAGCAAAAGAACGAGTTCCTCGGCATCGCCGCGCACGACCTGCGCAGCCCGCTCACCGTGGTGCAGGGGTTCGCCAGCCTGCTGCTCAACCGGCCCGAGATCCCCGCCGAGGAACGGAACGAGCTGCTCACCATGATCATGGATTCGGTCAAAGAGATGCTCGCCATGCTTAACAATCTGCTGAGCGTCTCGGCCATCGAGTCCGGCAAGCTGCGCTTGCAGCCGCAGGCGCTGGATCTGGCCGAATTTCTGGAGCGCGTCGTGCGGCTGAACCGCCCGCTCGCCGAGCAGAAGCGCATCGCGCTGCGGCTGGAGCTGCCGCCGGCCCTGCCGCGTGTTCACGCCGATCCGGAGCGCATCCAGCAGGTGATGAGCAACCTGCTCAGTAACGCGTTCAAGTTCTCGCGCAGCGACACGACCGTTACCGTCAGCGCCGCGCCGATCCGGCCGGACGCGGTCGAAATCGCCGTCACCGACCAGGGTCAGGGGATTCGCGCCGATGAACTGAACAGGGTCTTTATGCCCTTTCAGCGCACCAGCACCCGCGCCACCGCCGGCGAGCACAGCACCGGGCTGGGGCTGGCGATCTGCAAGCGGATCGTCGAACTGAGCGGCGGGCAAATCGGCGTTGAGAGCGAGCTTGGCAAGGGCAGCCGCTTCTACTTTACGCTGTCGGCCGTGTCCGGTGCTGCGCCGGACTCGTAGCGTGGTCTGCAGAGCGTACGTGCCCCTCGTGTGCAGGCACGGCTATTCGTCGACCGCTTCAGGGGGCACTTCCGGCTCGCGTACCAGCGCGAGAAACAGCAGCATCCCCGCCCCGCGCACGGCCATCGAAAGCCAGAAGACGGGCGCGAAATCCAACAGTTCCAGCAGCCACCCGCCCAACAGCGGACCAACCGCACCCACCACCGAAATGATGGTGGTGTGGATCGCCACATACTGCGGGCGGTGTTCGTTGGGCGTACTGGCGAGCAGCAGGTTAAAGGCCCCCAGGTTGTACCCGGCCCAGGTCAGCGCCGCCATCGCCTCGACCAGATACGCCTGCCACGGGTGCTGAACCCACAACCAGGCGACGGGAATCACCGGGATCAACAGGCCGAAGCGCATCGTCCAGGTGATCCCGAAGCGGTCGTGCAGGCGGCCCATCACGCGCATGCCGATCAGCGTGAACAGCACCGAAACGGTCGTCACCAGGCTGATGATGCTGACGTTGAACCCTGCTTCCTCGACCATGTAGACGGTGATGAACGGCCCGCTGATCATCACGCCCAGGTACAGCGTCGAATGGCTGACGATGAAGCGCGAGAAGGTCGGCAGGTGCTTCAAGTTCTGCATCACCGCGCGTAGGCCCAGCCGCTCGACGGTGCTTGCGCCGCTGTGTTCGGGGATCTGGCTGTAGTAGTAGACGGCGATCATCCCGATCACAAACGCGATCCCCAGCGCGACCTGGTACCCGCCCGGCTCGCCCACCGCGTACACGATCTGCCCGGCGAGCGGGATCGCCATCAGCCGCACAAGCTGCATGATGATGTTGCGCGAGGCGAAATAGCCGCCCCGCAGGCGCGCCGGCACCAGGTCCGCCGAGAGGGCCGTCCACGCCCCATTTGCCAGCGCGCCCACCGCCGAGAGGCCAACCCAGGCCGCCATGATCAGCCACACGGCACCGGTGCCGCCGAACACCCAGGGCGCCAGCAGCATCACGATCCACATCAGGCGGCTCAGCACCCCGGCCAGCAGCACCATCGCCTTGTAGCGGCCCGTCCGGTCGGCGATCGCCGCGCCGGGAAAGGCCAGCACCGCACCCGCAAGCTGGTTCATGGTGTTGACCAGGCCGATCTGGGCGTTGTTCGCGCCCAGACTCAGCAGATAGAGCGTGTAGTAGGGGTCCGCAAACCCACCCGACAGCGAGGAAAACAGCCCATCGAGCCAAAACGCCCGCAGCCCCCGGCGCCGCGGGGGCGAAACCTGACTGGTATCCGGATATCCAAGCGAACTGGCGATGCGACCGAGAGGGGTTGTGGGTCTCACAGGCGTATCCTGGTGCGTCCGATCACGCTGCTGATTGTACACGGATTTTCGCCAAAGACAGCGCCCAAACAGGGCAAACCGGGCGGCTGCCGCATGCGCCGGTTTGACGGGATCACCGCCCGGCCTACAATTACGGGCTGTGAGGCTTGGTGCGAAAAGAGAAAGTAATCATGTCCGACGAGAAAGCGTCCAACGAAAAAGACAAGAAACCCCAAGACACACCCCCTGCCAGGCGCACCATTCCCGACGAGCCACCGGTCGAGACGCAGCACACGATCGCCCTCGATGACCGGACGCTCGCCTACACCGCCGCCGCCGGGATCATCCCGCTCCGCGACCCGGAGAAGGACGAGATCACGGCAGGGATCTTCTTCACCGCGTATACGCTCAACGAGGTCGCCGATCGGTCTGTGCGCCCGCTGGTGTTCGTCTTCAACGGCGGCCCCGGCTCGTCGTCCGTCTGGCTGCATCTGGGCGCGCTCGGCCCCAGGCGCGTGCGTATGCAGGATGAAGGCTGGATGCCCGCCCCGCCCTTCCGCCTCGAAGATAACGCCTACACCTGGCTGGACTGGGCGGACCTGGTTTTCATCGATCCGGTCGGAACCGGCTACAGCCGTTCCGCTGACCCGGAGAAGGCCAAGGAATTCTGGAGCGTGGAAAACGACGTCAAGGCGGTCGGCGAGTTCATCCGGCTCTACCTGACGCGCAACAAACGCTGGCACTCGCCCCTGTTCCTGGCCGGCGAGAGCTATGGAACCACGCGCGCGGCGGCCCTAGCCGGCTACCTGTTCGATCAGGGGATCGCCTTCAACGGGCTGGTGCTGATCTCAACCGTGCTCAATTTCCAGACGCTAGAGTTCACGCACGGCAACGACCTGCCGTACATCCTCTTCCTGCCCACCTATACGGCCACAGCCTGGTATCACCACAAACTACCGGACGCGCTGCAAAGCAGACCCCTGGCCGAGGTGCTGGCCGAGGTCGAAGCCTGGGCAGCGAGCGAGTACACCGTCGCGCTGGGCAAAGGGGACCGGCTCGCCGCCGACGAGCGCGCCGCCGTGATCGAGCGGCTGGCGTACTACACCGGCCTGGAGCCGCGCTTCATCGACCACAGTGACCTGCGCATTGCCGACCGCTACTTCTTCAAGGAACTGCTGCGCGACCGGCGCCGGACGGTGGGCCGGCTCGACTCGCGCTTCGTCGGGATCGACCGGCTGGGCATCACCGAGGCGCCGGAGTTTGACCCGGCGATGGCGGCCATCATGGCGCCCTACACCGCCATGCTCTACCAGTACCACCGCGAGGTGCTGCGCTACGAAAGCGACGTCAAATACGAGATTCTCAGCCGCAGCGTCGGCGAGAACTGGGAGTGGGAGCGCGGCAAGTTCCCGGACACCAGCGAGGCGCTGCGCAGCGCGCTCGCCAAGAACCGGTATATGAAGGTACTGATCGCGATGGGGTATTACGATCTGGCGACGCCGCATTTCGCCACGCAGTACACGCTCAGCCACATGGGACTGGAGCCGTCGCTGCGCGCCAACATCACCCTGACTACCTACGAGGCCGGGCACATGTTCTACCTCGACGTGCAATCGCTCGCCAGGTTCAAAGCGGACGTGACCGCCTTTGCGCAGGCGGCCCTGCCCGGCGCCTGAGCCGGACTGGCCGCACCATCAGCGGGCCGGTGGGTGCGACTGACCGGCCCGCTGATTGCTGCCTGCGCCCGGTGATGCAACAGCCCTGCAGTGTCACAGGCGGTGGGCTTTGACGTAGACCGCAAGCTGCGTGCGGTTCTCCAGCCCCAGGGCACGCAAAATCTGGCTGAGGTGCGAGCGGACGGTGTGCGGGCTGATCCCCAGCGCCTTCGCGATCTCGGCGTTTGTCGCGCCGTCCGCCACCATCCGGCAGATCGCGTCATCCAGTTCGTCCAGCAGCTCGGGTACGGCCTCGGCGCCCGGCTCCGGCTGTGCGGAGTGGGCGATCTGCTCAAACAGCGCGGCGGCCACATCCGCCGTGATCACCACCTTGCCGCCGGCGGCGTCCTGCAGCAGATCGAACAGCTTCTTCGCGCTCAGGCTCTTGGTCAGGTAGCCGTCCGCCCCGGCGACAACCGCCTCGCGGATGTGCTCGTACTCGCTCGAAGCCGAGAGCATGATGATCTTGCTCTTCGGCAGAATCGAGCGTAACTGCCGCGCGATTTCCGTGCCGCCGCACCCCGGCATCAGCACGTCGAGCAGGACCACATCGGGCCGCAGCTCGCGGGCCAGCTCCAAGGCGCGGCAGCTATCCGCCGCCTCGCCAACCAGCGTCACCACATCCGGGCGTGATTTCAGCAGCGAGGCCAGCGCCTGCCGGAACATATTATGATCGTCCACGATCAGGACACGCAGCGGCAATGGAAGCATCTACAATCGTCCTCAGTACCCGGCTTTTACCCGGCCGGTCGACAACCAACCCATCCGGTCCCCAACGCGCATTCAACCAGACACGCGCCAAACCGGCGGCGCATGATCCAATGATTGTGCCAGGTTTTGGCCGAAACGGACAGAGAACCCGGCACCGCATCAGCGCCGATCTTACCGCTTCACGCTCTCCCCAAGAGGGGTTTCAGGACCACACGGGCCACTCAGGGTGCACTCACTCCGGACAGTCGTATTCGATGGCCCACAGCCTGGTAAGCGCCTCGTCGATGGCCGCGTCATCCAGCGCGCCATGCCCGGCGTACCATGGCGCCCCGTAGCGATCGAGCACCACAGCAAACGGCTCGCCGGCGCCCGGTTCGTGCCCTTCGGGGAACAGCCTGGCATAGCTCGCCCGCACTGCCCCGCCCGGATCGGCCAGCAGCCAGGCGGATTCATGCACACCGGCGGGCACCTCAGCGATGACGAAGGCGTGCGCCGAGGCTTCGGCGAAGCGCTCGCGGCTGGCGTCCAGCGCGCGCAGTTGCGCAGCCGGCGCCTGAACGGCGTCACGCGGGGCAAAGAACAGCACCAGATGAGCCCGTTGGCGAAACTGCGTGCGCGTGATCGTCTCGCCGGTCCCGGATTGCAGCGCGAAGTCGGGCGCCACCAGTCCGGATCGTGTACGGCCCAGTTCGTGCCAGTGCATCGCGTTACCTCCTTCTGTGCACCGATTTTAGCAACATTGCTGCGCCGGTGCGGAGGCGAGTGATGCTGTCAGCGGGCCGTGTTGTGTGCGTCGAGCGGGCCGCGCGCCCGAACCCAATCGAGCGCCAGCGCCAGCACGCGCTGTGCCAGACCGGCGAAGGTCGCCAGCCAAGCCAGCAGCGCCACGTAGACAAAATAGCGCGGGATGACTTCGAGGAACTCCAGCCCGGTTGCCTGCGCCAGCCGCAGGGTCGAGGTGGTGTACATCCCCAGCGGGAAGACCATCCCCCAATAGGCCGGGTGATAGCGCAGGGGAAAGCGTTTGACAAGGTGCCGCCAGACGCCAAGCAGCACCAGCAGTGGAATCCACCACGTGCCCGACGCCCAGAAGAACAGCGTGAACCCCTTGAGGAACGGCAGCAGGTCCCCCAGGAAGCTCCACCGCCCCGCCTGCAAGATCAGCGTCGCCCCGGCCAGGGTCGTGATCGCGACCGCGCCCATGTTGATCCAGTAGGGGGGCGTCAGCTCGTCCGGCGCGATGCTGAAAAACAGAAAGCGGTAGAAGATGAGCGAGATGATCAGGATGTAGAGCATACAGCCGAGCAGATACATCCCCAGCGTGAAGAACAATACCTCGCGCTGGTAGGCGTCAAAGCGCGGGGCCAGCAACGTGCCGAGTACCGCGATCGACTGAGTGGACACGACGGCGATCAGCCACGCGCCGTTAATCCCCTTGTCCAGCGGCGGCTTGTCCTCGCGCACGGTCACCGCCGTGAAAAAGGCATAGATCAGACCGAGCCACAGCGCCACGCCCAGAACCCACAGCGCCGCCGCGCTCGACGTATCGCCGCGCAGGATGACAAACTGGCTGCCCAGCACGCACGTCCCCGCGACCACGGTGAAAAAGCCGGGGCCGCTGGCGTGCCGGGTCAGGTCTGCGACCAGCAGGCGCGGGTAGAGCGCTGCGCGCGCCAGCGTCAGCGCCCACAGCGCCGCGTAGAACACGACGTTGAGCACAAACAGCGCCTCGGCCAAGGCCACCATCTCCAGCAGGTAGCAGGCGATCGAGACGATGCCCGTCGCCATGACCAGGGCGAAATAGCCCGGAAACAGGACCCGCACCTGCTCGCGCAGCGAATTCTCGGTCATTTTACGCACATTCTGGCCGGCCCGGGCACGCTTAGTGCGCGCGCCGGTTCCAGACCACCACGCGATACGGCCGCCAGACGTAGCTCAGCGGGAAGGTGAAGGCGTGCACCAGCCGCGTGAACGGGACCAGCGCCACAATGACAAACCCGCCCAGGAAATGCAGCTTGATCAGCCAGGGCAGCGGGGCGATCGCGTCGATCTGCGGGTTGAGCCGCACCAGCGACTCCAGCCAGGGTACAGCCGTGTGCAGGTACCAAACCGCGCCCCAGCGATACAGCAGCGCGGTCAGAAAGCCAAGCGCGACCTGGGCCAGCAACGCTGCCAGCAACACCCAGTCTCCGCGCGTGGTCACGGCGCGGACACGCGGATTCGTCAACCGGCGCCAGATGAAGGCGATCACGCTGAGGATGGCGACCAGCGCCAGCCCCATCCCAGTGATCTCCATCAGATACAGGCGAAACTGCCCGCCCAGCAGCGCGCCCCACAACCCCGGAAAAAGCGCCGCCAGCACGTGCGCCAGCAGGATGATCAGGATGCTGTAGTGCCACGCCACCGAACTCCACGAAAGCTGCTCGCGCTCCAGAAACTGAGACGACAGGCTGGAGTAGGTGAAGCGGTGGTCGAAGTAGCGGTAGACGCTCATGACGACGGCAACGAGCACGGCGGCATACGGAAACGCGATAAACAAAACGTTGTCGGCCATTAGCTCACTTCCCTTGCATCACCAGCAGAAGCCCCTGCAAGACGAGCCGGAAAGGGTTATCCACCAACGCGGGGAGCATCTTCTCCAGCGCCGGGATGACGCCTTCTGCCACCAGGTCGGGGTCGGGATGCTCCGCCAGAAAGCGCGTGATCACCGCCAGGTGGTCGGGCAGTTCCCCCTCGACGGCGAACCCGGCGGCGCGGTAGCGCGCTCGCAGCAGGACGAGGAACTCGCCGCGCCGGTAGGTCTCGCCGAACAACTGGAACCCGACATACGGGTAAGCGACCGGTTTGAGGTCAAAGGTGCGCGTGTACAACTCTTCGAGCGCGCCGGACGATGAATCTGCCACGAACGCGGCGAACGCCTCGAGTGGCCCCGCAGCCCGCGATCGCGCCGCGCGCAACGCCTCTGCCGCCGCGCCGGTCTGGGCCGGCAGCGCGGACGTGGGATAGTCAAGCAGCGGCGCCAGGACGCGGCACAGGGGAGCTGTAGTGGTAGCCGTCATATCCGGGATCATCATTGCCCTCGCCTGGCGTCTTGCCGGAAGCCGAAGCCCGCGCCCTGCTTGTGCGTCAGCGGATCGATCACCGACTCGATGCTGACCTCGCGCGCCATCGGCGGGATGACAAAGCGATCCTCAAAGGTGGGGGTCGCGGTCAGCTTGAAGATCGCCTCGGCGCTGTCGGGCGTCAGGCCGGCGTCGGCCAGGATGCGCACTGCCTCGGCGGGGGGCACATCGCCCGCGCTTTGTGCGCGCCGGTAAACGCGCACC
The DNA here is from genome assembly GCA_020725705.1 of Anaerolinea sp. Lineage (GTDB taxonomy): Bacteria > Chloroflexota > Anaerolineae > Aggregatilineales > Aggregatilineaceae > DYGX01. The sequence continues at coordinate 2,139 of DYEN01000038.1, read as the reverse complement.
GCCAGCAGCTTGCGGTAGACGCGCACGATCTCGTCGGTGTTGCCCGCGCTGAACAGCCGCGCCATGTAGGCCAGCGGGACGCGCGCCTGCTCAATCGAGCCGAACAGCGCCACCGGGTCATCTTCGCCCGCCGCCAGGTTGACGTGCCCGTCGGACAGCGTGGCCTGGACCGGCAGCATCGGCGGGACGTAGAACAGCATCGGCACGGTGCGGAACTCGGGATGCAACGGCAGCGCGAGCTGCCATTCCTTGACGAACCTGTACACCGGCGATTTCTGCGCGGCTTCAATCATGCCGTCGGGCACGCCGTTGGCACGCGCCGCGGCGATCACCTGGGGGTCGAAGGGGTCCATCAGGATGGCGCGCTGCGCGCCCACCAGCGCGCGATCATCCACCGCCGCGGCTTCGGTCACGCGGTCGGCGTCGTAGAGCAGCACACCCAGATAGCGGATCCGCCCCACGCACGAGTGGAAGCAAGCCGGGGCCTGGCCGGTTTCCAGGCGCGGGTAGCACAGGATGCACTTTTCGGACTTGCCGGTCGACCAGTTGTAGTAGACCTTCTTGTAGGGGCAGCCCGTGATGCACATCCGCCAGCCGCGGCATTTCTCCTGGTCCACCAGCACGATCCCGTCTTCGCCGCGCTTATAGATCGCGCCGGACGGGCAGGCCGCGGCGCAGCCCGCGTTCAAGCAGTGGTTGCAGATGCGCGGCAGGTAGAAGAAGACCAGCCGTTCGATCTCGAACAGCATGGCGCGGTCCTCGTCGCTGAGGTCGGCCAGGTTCGGGTCGTTGGCGGCGTAGACCGGCGAGCCGCTCAGGTCGTCGTCCCAGTTCGGCCCGGCCTGGATCTCGATCGGCTTGCCCGTGATCTGCGAGATAGGGTGCGCGGTCGGCTGGTCGTCGCCCGCGGGGGCGCTGAACAGGTTGTCGTACTCGTAGGACCACGGCTCGTAGTAATCGTCCAGCGTGGGCAGGTGCGGGTTGTAGTAGATGTTGCCCAGCGCCCCCAGCCGCGAGTTCATCCGCAGCTTGAGCCGGTCGCCCTTCTTCTCCCATCCGCCTCTGTAGCGGGTCTGATCTTCCCACTGTGTCGGGTAGCCGGTGCCGGGTTTGGTTTCGACGTTGTTCCACCACATATATTCCGCGCCCTGGCGATCGGTCCAGATGTTCTTGCAGGCGATGCTGCAGGTGTGGCAGCCGATGCACTTGTCCAGGTGGAACACCATCGAGATCTGCGCCTGAATCCTCATCGTGCGTTCCTTTCCGGTATGCGCGCAGGTACCCGCCGGCTCACCACTGCGGCGCGCCGTCGAGCTTGCGGACCATCACGAACGTGTCGCGGTTGACACCGGTCGGCCCCCAATAGTTGAAGCCGTAGGTGAACTGACCGTAGCCGCCGACCATCAGCACGGGCTTGAGGCGCGCGCGGGTCAGGCTGTTGTGGCCACCTGCCCGGCGCCCGCCACGCAGTGGAGACTTGGGCACGGAGAGCGTCCGCTCGGTGGCGTGGTAGATCATGCACAGTCCACGCGGCAGGCGTGCCGTGACAATTGCCCGCGTGACCACGACGCCGTGATCGTTGTAGACCTCGACCCAGTCGTTGTCCTCGATGCCGATCTGCGCGGCGTCCTGGTCGTTCATCCAGAACGGCTCCACCCCGCGCGAGAGCGTGCGCATCCGCAGGTTGTCCGAGTAGGTGGTGTGGATCTGCCACTTGCCATGCGGTGTCAGGAAGTTGAGCATCAGCGAGCGCCCGTCGTCCTGAGTCTTGAGCAGATCGCCATGCGCCAGCGGGTCGATCTTGGGCTTGAAGGTGGGCAGGTGTTCGCCAAACGCCAGATAGCCCTCGTGATCGAGATAGAAGTGCTGGCGCCCGGTCAGCGTGCGCCAGGGGACCTTGCGCTCGACGTTCAGGCAATAGGCCGAGTACGCGCGCCCGTTGTTGATGATCCCGGTCCAGGTGGGCGTGGTCAGCACGCGGCGCGGTTGCTGCGTCAGATCGCTGAAGCGATAGCGGACGCCGCGCGTGCCCTCGGCTAGATCGGCCAGCGGCAGCCCGACCTTTTGCTCCTCGGCCTTGAAAGCGCGGTAGGCGACCTCGCCGTTGGTTTCCGGCGCCAGGGCCAGGATCACGTCGGC
>DYEN01000465.1 GCA_020725705.1 Anaerolinea sp. | reverse complement strand
TGGTGCGCGCGGGGTAGCCGGTTGCCTCGCTGAGGCGCTTGGCGGCGCGCCCGGTCGGCGAGGCGAGCATGAAGCGGTGTCGCGTGCGCGCCAGCAGTTCGATCAGCGCGCGCAGGGTGGTGGTTTTGCCGGTCCCTGGGCCGCCGGTCAGCACGCTGACTTTGTGCGTCAGGGCCAGGCGCACCGCCTCGGCCTGCTGAGGTGTCAGGCTGACCCCGCCCGCGCCCAGCGGCAGGGCTTCGGGGCCGCCGTGCCGCAGGCGCTCCAGCCGTGACGCCGGCGTTTCGATCAGCGCGCGCAGGCGGGCCGCCACGCCCTTCTCGCTGTGGTAGAGCGGCGGCAGATAGCACGCTTCGATGCGCTCCAGGCCGTCCGGGACGATCTCCAGGATCAGATCGCCCTGCGCCACCAGCCGCGTGATCGCCTCGTCCACCACGTCCGGCGCCACATCGAGCATCGACGCGGCCTGCTCGACGAGGTCCGTCCGGGGCAGGAAGACATGCCCTTCCTCGGTCGCCGTGTTGAGCGTGTGCGCCAGCCCGGCGGCGATGCGCCCCGGCGAGTCCGGCGGCAGGCCGAGATCGCGCGCGATCTTATCGGCGGTGCGGAAGCCGATCCCGAAAATGTCGCGCGCCAGCCGGTACGGATCGCGGCTGACGATCGGGATCGACTGCTCGCCGTAGGCTTTGTAGATCTTGACCGCCAGCCCGGCGCTGACACCGTGGCCCTGCAAGAACAGCATGACGTCCTTGATGTGCTGCTGCTCGATCCAGGCGTCGGCGATCAGGCGTGCGCGGTGCTTGCCGACGCCGGGCACTTCCAGCAGGCGCCCCGGCGTGCGATCCAGCACGTCGAGCGTCTCCAGCCCGAAGTGATCGACGATGCGCCGCGCGGTCACCGGGCCGATCCCTTTCACCAGCCCGCTGCCCAGATAGCGCCGGATCGCCTCAACGGTCGTCGGGCGAACCTGCGTGACGACCTCGGCCTTGAACTGCCGCCCGAAACGCGGATGCGCGGTCCAGTCCCCTTCCAGGCGCAGGCTCTCGCCCGGTTGGACTTCCGGCATCGTCCCGACCACGGTGATCAGCTCCTGGCCGCCCAGCCGGAGCTGTTCGGGGCGCAGGCGCAGCACGCAGTAGTTCGTTTCCTCGTTGTAATAGGTCACGCGCTCGACCGAGCCGGTGAGTGTTTCCGACGCCATAAGCACCCTTGTCCGCAGAGGTCGCTTCCACCGGTTGGCTGCGCCCCCGGCGTT
>DYEN01000464.1 GCA_020725705.1 Anaerolinea sp. | reverse complement strand
GGCGATCCGCCAGCTACGCGCCGATGTGGGGCGCGATCAAACGCTGTACATCCATGTCACATTTCTGCCGTACATCGGCGCCACGCGCGAGTTGAAGACCAAGCCCACACAGCACAGCGTCCGCGAGCTGCGCAGCCTTGGTATTCAGCCGCAGGTAATTCTGGCACGCACCGATTACCCGGTCACCGATGACCTGGTGCGCAAAATCGCCCTGTTTTGCGACGTCGAAGAGCGCGCAGTCATACCCCTCGAAACAACCGATAACATCTACGCCGTTCCGCTGCTGCTCGAAGACGCCGGGTTGGGCGACTATATCGTTGAACAACTTCATCTGAACGCCGGTCCGCCCGATCTGGATGGCTGGCGTGAACTGGTTGCCCGCATGCGCCACGTCGAGCAACCGCTGCGCATCGCCATCGTCGGCAAGTACGTTGAGCTGCGCGACGCTTACATGAGCGTCAAAGAGGCGCTCAACCACGCCGCCGTAGCGCATAACCGCCGGCTGGAAGTCGAATGGATTCATGCCAGCGATCTGGAGAAGGGCAAGGGCACGGCGCTGCTGGAGCGCGTGGATGGGATCATCGTGCCGGGGGGCTTCGGCTATCGCGGCATCGAGGGCAAGATTGACGCGGCGGAATACGCCCGCGTCCACAAGACGCCGTACCTGGGGCTGTGCCTGGGGATGCAGGTCATGTGCATCGAGTTTGCGCGCAACGTCCTGGGCCTGGACGACGCCAACAGCACCGAATTTGACGGCACCACCGAACACCCGGTCATCGACCTGATGCCGGACCAGCACGGCGTCGCCAACCTGGGCGGCACGATGCGCCTGGGCCTCTATCCCTGTGTGTTGCAGCCGGGGTCGATCGCCGCCGCGGCATATGGCACAGGCCTGGTCAACGAGCGGCACCGCCACCGCTTCGAGTTCAACAACCAGTACCGCGAGGCCTTCATCGCCGGCGGCGCGCGCTTCAGCGGCCTCAGCCCCGACGGGCGGCTGGTGGAGATTATGGAAGTGGCCGATCACCCCTTCATGGTCGGCAGCCAGTTCCACCCGGAGTTTATCAGCCGGCCCAACCGCCCGCATCCGCTCTTCTCCGCCTTCGTCCGGGCAGCCATCGCCCATCAGGAGGCACGTCGGGTTGCAGCGCCGGCGGCTCAGGAGGAGGAAAGCGCATGAGTGACGAACTGGATCTGGAAACGCTCTGGGGGGAGCTGCTCAGCCGCGACGCCAGCCGGGTACGTGCCGTTTGGCGCATCCTGACCGAAGAAGAGCGCATCGCCATCCGCATCCACCTGGAGAAAATGGTCACCGCCGAAGGCTGGCTGGAGCCACAGCGAGTCTCCGCGCGCGCGGCGCTGGCGGCAATCGCGCTCGAGGTCCATGACGCGCCCGGCCCTGACAGCGAGGAGACCCCCTAAGATACATCAGGCCCGGAGCGCATTCCGGGCCTGATACAGGGAAATTCACAGGCGGCGCTAGCCGGCGTTTTTCTTGAAATCGACAAAGCGATAGCCCACACCCCGCTCCGTGAGGATGTACTTCGGGTTGGCCGGATCTTCCTCGATCTTCTCGCGCAGATAGTTAACGTACAGGCGCACGTAGTGCGTTTCGTCGCGGTACTCGTACCCCCACACTTTCGCCAGAAGCTGCTCGTGCGGGACGGTCCAGCCGGCATTCTCGATCAGATGATAGAGCAGCCGGTACTCGGTAGGGCGCAGCTTGATGTGTTCCCCGTTGACGATCACCTCGCGCCGGTTGAAATCTACGCTCAGGCGGTCGTCGATCTTCAGCACGGCTGTCTCCGGCGAGGCGGTAGGCGTTTCGACCCGGCGCAGCACCGCCCGCACCCGGCTCGAAAGCTCGCGCGAGCCAAACGGCTTGGTCACATAATCGTCCGCGCCAAGCTCCAACCCGAAAACCTTGTCGTCTTCCTCGCCTTTCGCCGTCAGCATAATCACGGGAATATTCGAAAACTCGCGCAGCATACGCAGCGTCTCGAACCCGTCAAGCTGCGGCATCATCACGTCCAGCAGCACCAGATCCGGAAGCTGGGTGCGAATCGCCTCGAGGGCTTCCAGGCCGTTGTGCGCCTCGATCACCTGATAGCCTTCCAGCTCCAGGTTCATGCGGATGAACCCGATCATCCGCGGCTCATCATCCACCACCAGTATCCGCTTTGCGTCGCGGGGCGCGGCGCGCGGAGGTTTCCCTGTTGCCATCTCAAATCCTTCCGCCGACCGCCTAGTCGCGGTAGAACGCAACAATCTCTTCCTCTTCGCCGCTGGGCATCACTTCGATGAAATTGATTCGCCACCACGGGATGATGATCTGCTGCACTTCCGGCAGCACATAATGCAGGTCTTTTCCGTCCCGCTTGCGCGGATTCAAGCAGAAGATCGCGTTGTCAGTGGGAGAAGGCAATGTCTCCACCTCGGCCACAAACGGTTCTTCGTTCGCCAGATGTACGAAAATGGTATGCATCACCTCGCACCCTTCGTGAAAGCTCACTGCGATTCGGTGTGAGCAGGCCACTCTTTGAAGAATATATGGCAGACAAGCTTGCCCAAGCGAATTTCGTCGCCGTCGCGCAGCACACGCGGCTGGTGCGGGATCAGGCGCTGGCCGTTCAGATGCGTCCCATTCGTGCTGCCCAGGTCCACCAAGGTCAGCGTATCTTCGCCGCGCCGGATCGCCGCGTGCCGCCGCGAGACGCCCTGCTCCGCCGCCCCAAACGGCGCCATGTCGACATCGGGCACGATGTGCGAGTGCGCGTCCGATCGCCCCAACACGATCTCGTCTTTGGGAACCAGAGTCAGCGGCTCGCGCACGTCGCGGATGCGCACCACTACGACCGCCTGCCGGTCGAAACGCGCCGTTCCCCAGGTCACGCGGCCCCGCAGACCCCCTTGCTCCTCGTGGATCAACTGGCTGGTCGCCAGAATGGCCTGAGGGCCAATGAATGGCTGCCCGCACTCCTCGCAGAACAGCACTCCTTCGCGATTCGGTTGGGCGCAGTAAGGACAGAGCTTCATTCCCTATCGCCTTCCGGCTCTGGCAGCGCCAGTAGCATACGCGTGCCGAATTTCAGGGTCTTGCGGCCTTCTTCGGACAGCACGCTCGTGCTGGCCACGCGCCGGGCTTCGATAATCGCCATCTGCGCCAGCTCGTCTTGGCCGGATGCCAGCAGACGGGTCGCCAGGTTCTCCAGGCGCCGTGTCGCTTCGACCACGTTGCCCTGCGCAAGCGATTGCTGAGCCTTTTCCTGAATCCGGTATAAAGTCAACTTGCCCAGGCTGTCAAGAATCGCCGGTGGCGGATCTTCGGGGGGAGGATTGTCGGCAATCTCGACCGATATATCACTGACCGCTTTGTACCCCTGCCGCTCGGCCACCAAGATGTTGCCCGTCACATCGAGCCGCGCCACGGTGCGAAAACCCGTCCGCGTGCTCGGTGGCATCTGAAGCTGTATCAGGCAGGTCAGCGTCCGGTTGAACTCAAGCGAGCCAAGCGGGATAGGCTGCGGCGTGATATCCAGTGGCTGCGGGTTCGGCTGCAACTTGAAGACCGACTCGAGCACCACGTCTGCATCTGGCGCCACAGATAGTTTCAGGCGCTCTGCCAGCGTATCGCCCAGGCTGCGCACCCGTTCATTCAGGAAGCGCACCACAGCCGTCGGCGAGTTGATGTAGGTCGAGGTCCCGCCGGTGCGCGAAGCCAGCGCGTCAAGGAACTCGTCGTTCCATTCCTCGCCGATCCCCATCGCGCTGATCCCGATCCCCTCTGCTGCCGCTTTTTCGGCCAGCTCCAGACAGCGCTCCTCGTCGCCGAAGGTGCGCCCGTCGGTCAGCAGAATGACATGGTTGACGTAGCGATCGCTGAGATACTTGCGGCATTCGTCGATCCCAGCGCGCAGTCCGTGAAAGATTTCGGTGCCACCGTCGGCTCGGATCATGTTCACCTGTGCCCTCAGCGCCGTCTTATCTTCCACGGCCCCGGCGGGGATCAACACATCGGCCCGGTCGCTGAAGCTGACAATCGACAGCCGATCCTGGCTGTTCAAATTCTCGATGATCTGAATGGCCGCGATCTTCAGCTTATCGAGCCGCAACCCCTTCATCGACTTGCTGTGATCAAGCACCAGCGTCAGGTTCAGCCGGACTTCGGGGCGTTTCTGCCGCGCCAGCTCGCGCAAAGGGGCGATTTCCAGCAGCAAGTACAGGACCTGCGGCTCGTCGAGGGTGCTGAGTACGCGCCTGCTCGGCGTAACACGCACCGAGAAGTACGCCGGGTCGGCTTCGACCGCGCGCATGGCTTCGTCATAAGCATACCGCTGCTGTGGGTTGCCCAGGATTTCATAGGCCGCAGCGATATCGCGGAACTGCAGATCCGCTCCCTCGTTCGGGTTGGCATCGGGGTGGAACCGGCGCGCGGCGAGGCGGTACGCTTCCCTGATATCGTCCTGCGTGGCATCCGAGGGAACGCCCAAAATCGCGTAGAGATTGCGCGATACTTCCATGAAAAAATCGACGCCACCTTCTGCGATTAGCCGGGGGCTTGGATGACAATCACACTGATATTGTCCGGGCCGCCCCGCTCGTTTGCCAGTTTGACCAGCCGCTCACACACTTCCTGTGGACTGCTGTGCTTGGCCGAGATCTCGCGGATCGTTTCCTCGGGCACAAGATTCCACAGGCCGTCGCTGCACAGAAGCAGGCGCGAGCGCGGGGGCAGACGCCGCGTGATCGCATCGACATCGAGCGTTTCATTCTGGCCGATGGCCCGGTATAGCACATTGCGCTGTGGGTGCTCGGCCGCTTCCTCAGGGGTCAGTTGATCAAGTTCGATCAACCGCTGAACAAGGGAATGATCGCGCGTGATCTGCTCGATGCCCTCATCGGTGATCTGGTATGCGCGGCTGTCCCCCACATGCGCGATATACGCCAGGTCGCCGATGACTGTCGCCAGGGTGGCGGTTGTTCCCCCCTCAGGAATCTGCTCGGACACGGCGCGGTTGGCACGCTGCAAGGCTTCGCGCAGCACCTCGGTAATCGCCGGCCGGTCCGGATCGTCCATCTTCTGTTCCAGCATCGTCATGAAGATCTCTCCCATAACGTGCTGTGTCACGATCCGCGTCGTGATCGACGCCGCCTTCTCCCCATCATGATGCCCGCCCATACCGTCCGCCACAATGAACAGCCCAAACTCGGGCAGATCGTCGGTGCTGGCGCTGGACACATGGACAGAGAGGATCGCGTCCTGGTTGTTGGTCCGCACCATACCGATATCGCTCAACTGCCCGAAGGTAAGGCGCTGGCCCGGCTGGAGCATCACATTTTCGAGGCGCGGCAGCGGGCGCGTCCCGATCATCATCCCCAGGCTGTCTTCAAGCAGCGGATCGGTATCTGCGTCTGCGCCAGTGCCGGCCCCCCCATTCGGCGCGACCGGTGCCGCACCATCTTGCGGCGCTTCAATGATCGGCTCCTCGGGGCGTGTCTCCGCTTCGAGTTCCTGAGTAATCTGGATCCCATCGTCATCGGCGGACCGTGAAGCATCCGTCAGGCCAAACACGCGGCGCAAGAACTTCATCAGCGTATCTCCCCGCACGGGTTAGGCTTTCAATGCATAAATACAGTGGTCCATCGATCCAATGTATACCACCCCTTCGTACAGCGCCGGAGAGGATGGAATAGGCCCGCCAGTTTCATAGCTCCATCTCAACCGTCCCGACTTTGCCTCGACGCTGTAGACTTTTCCATCAATGCCGCCGAAATACACGGCACCTTCGGAATAGACGGGTGACGACGTGATCTGACCGGCAGTCTCGAAGTGCCACTTTTCCTTGCCGCTCGACAGATCGAGCGCGTAGAGACTCCCGTCGACCGAGCCGATGAACAACTTATCTTCACCGATCGCCGGGGACGAAACGACAGGCTTGTTGGTACGGAAGGACCAGACCTTCCAGCCGCGAGCCAGGTCCAGCGCGTACACATGCCAGTCCATCGAGCCGAAGAAAACCAGCCCGTCGCGCTCAGCCGGAGACGAGACCACCGCCCGCTTCGCCTTGAAGCGCCAGATCATCTGGCCCGACAGGTCGATCCCAACCACATCGCCGGATTCCAGCCCGACCACGATCATCTCGCCGGCAACCAGCGGGCGCGAGCGGATGGGCACACCCCCGGGCCACTTCCATTGCACGCGGCCTGTTGCCAGCCGCACGGCGTAGAGATTGCCGTCGTCGCTGCCGAAAAAGACATGTCCATGAGCGATCGCCGGAGACGACTGCACCGCCCCGTGAGTGGCAACCGTCCAGCTAAGCTGCCCAAGTCGTGTATCGACAGCATAGAGCAGTTGATCGAGCGACCCGAACAGCACCAGGTTTTCGGCATCGGCCACTGCCGGGGACGACGAGATCCCCTCAGAGGTCGGATACTTCCAGCGGAAAGTCCCATCGGCCGCGTTGAGCGCATACAGATTGTTGTCGTACGCGCCGACGTACACGACACCCCGGTGTACCACCGGTGAAGAACGCACCTCGTCTTCGCAGCAGAACCGCCACAGCGCGGTCACGCCAGAGCTGGCCGTGTCCCAGACGGCGCTCTCGTCCACATGAGCAGCGGCGGGTTGGGCGCCAGCAGCCGGAGCCAGACCCACAATCTTTAGCAACGCCTCTTTCATCGCCCCCGCGTTCGGATAGCGATCCGCCGGGTCAAAGGACAGCGCCTTCATCACAACCGCTTCGAACTCAGGCGACACATCGGGATTCACTTCGCGGATCGGGCGGTCCGCAAAGGTGAACGGTGGCTCCAGCCGGGGATCGCGGCCCGTGAGCAGGTGGTGCAGTGTTGCCCCTATGCCGTAGACATCGCTCGCCGGGTTGGCTTCACCCCGGTACTGCTCCGGGGCGGAATAGCCTTCCGTGCCGATCATCGTGCCTTTCTGGCCCTGCTGGAAGATCTTGGCGATCCCAAAGTCCACCAGGCGCAGGCGCCCGTGCTGGTCGATCATGATATTGGACGGCTTCACGTCGCGGAAGATGATCGGCTCCGGTTCCTGCGCGTGCAGATAGCCAAGCACATCGCACAGCTCCACCGCCCACTGCTGCACCAGCGATACAGGCAAGCGCTCGTTGGACGCGCTGAGGATCGCGTCCAGGTCACGCCCGTTGATATACTCCATCACCAAATAGGCGCGCGTCTTGCTGGGGAAGTAATCGTAGATGCCGGGTATGGCGGGGTGGCTCAGCGACGCCAGCATATCGGACTCGCGCTCGAATGTCCGCAAAGTCATCTCGCGCATGCCCTGGTCGGTCGTCAGGTTGAGCATTTCCTTGACGGCCACGTAACGCACCACATTGGGGAAGCGCAGGTCACGGGCCTGATAAACCGACCCCATCCCGCCCACGCCAATCACACCGGTGATGCGGTAGCGCCCCTGCAACACCGAGCCAACCTGGAGCATCCCGTCTCCGGTCGGCTGCTCGGGAAAGCGGCCCGTGAATCGCTGTGTATCAACCATGTCCGACTTCGGCCTTCGAGCAGGCCCCTGGCTCGTGGGGCTTCGAAAGTTCACGTGGATGGAGAGCCAATTTGTGGCTATTATAGTGAGCAGACGGCCTTACCGCAATTGGACCCCCGGCGCATGCACCCTAACTCGCACGTCGATCCCGCCGCCGATGCCGGCAGCCCGCCGCTGGATGATGCCGCGCTGGCTCTCTATCT
>DYEN01000463.1 GCA_020725705.1 Anaerolinea sp. | reverse complement strand
GCCGACGAGTGGAACGGCGTGTATCTGACGCCGGACGCGTTCGCGGCGCGCTCAAAACGGCTGGACGCGCTGTTGCGCGAGCGTGGTCGCGAGCCGGCTTCGGTGCGGCGTTCGATGATGACCGGGCTGACGTTCGGCTACGATGAGGCCGATGTGCGCCGCCAGCTCCGGGGCCGCAGCCCGGACGAGGCGCGTGCCGCCGGGCGTATCGCGGGCACGGCGGATGAGGTGCGCGAGCAGTTGGCGCGGCTGGCCGAGGCGGGCGTGCAGCGCGTGATGCTCCAGTACCTCGATTATGACGATCTGAGCCGGCTGGAAGCGTTCGCGGCGGCGGTTCTGTAGAAAGGCGGGCCGAAGCGCGATGTCTGCCCCGGCAGGTGACTACGGCCTTCGCGAGCATATTGGCATCGCGATTGATGGTGGCGGCGTGCGCGGCGTGATGGTCGCGCACGCGATCATCGAACTGGAAGCGATCCTCGGCGCCAGCCCGCTGATCAACGATCCGCGCGTCAAGGTACTGGCGGGCACCAGCACCGGCTCGTTGATCGCGGCGGGGCTGGCCTTGGGTTTAACGGGCGAGGAACTTGTGGCGCTCTATACGCAGCTTGGCGAGCGCGTCTTCTCTCAGGCAGGGACGCTGCGCCCCTTCGGCGTGCGCGTCCCGCTGCTCAGCCGGGGGCGGCTGCCGATCGGCCTGGTGCGCGCGCTGCGGCGTCTGCCGCTGTCGATCGGCGAGGTGCTGCTCTATGTGCTGATGCCGGCGCGCTATTCGCTCGACCCGCTGCGCGCCATCATCCGCGAGACGCTGGGCAGGAATTCGTCCCTGGGGCCGGATCCGACCCTGGCCGAGGTGGGCGCGTATCTGCGCGCCAGGCCCAACCGCCCCACGCTGATCATCACGGCGGTCGAAGTGGGGGCGCGGCAGACGCGCTTCCTAAAGACCACGCCCGGCGAAACTTACGGCCACATGAAGCTGGCCGACGCGCTGCTGGCGTCGTCCTCGATCCCCACCTACTTTGACCCCATTCCTATCCCGCCCCCGCCCGGCGAGCGCCCGACCCGCTGGCTGGTGGATGGCGGCGTGGGCAACTTTGGCAACCCCGCGCTGGTGGTGGCGTGGGAGCTGTGCGAGCCGCATCCCCCGGCGCGCGGCTACGATCCGGCTGATGTGACCCTCTACTCGTTCGGGACCGGCTACGTGCCCGCTGAGATCTACGACAAAACCTATGGCGCGGCGCCCAGATGGTGGGCGCTCGACTGGGCGATTCGCGCAACCGATCTGTTCGTGGACGACACGATCCGCGAGCAGACGCGCAACCTCATCGCTCAGTACCGGGGGATCGATCTGCGGCGCTTCCAGGTTCAGCTTGACCGCGTGGTGGAGCCGGATCGTTTTGACCTGCTCGGCACGTATCTGCACCAGAAGGGCGAGCAGCTTCGGCGGCTGGTACGCCAGAACCGGCATGCGCTGCGGCCCCTGGAGGAAGTCGACCAGCGCCATGACCCAGAGCGGATCGTCACCATGCCGCTGGAAAAGCTGCTCGGCTAACCGGCGGATTGCCTACTCGTACAGTGGGCTGAGCGAGCCGTCCTCGTTAAGCTGCTGGACGCGCAGCTCGGCGGCATCGAGCAGCTGGCTACAGTGGCGCGCAAGCCGCTGGCCCTGCTCGTACAGGGCGAGCGATTCGTCCAGCGACAGATCGCCCGCTTCCAGCCGCGCGACGATATCTTCCAGGCGTTTGAAGGCGTCCTCAAAGCTCAGTGTAGTCTCGTCGTTCACCGTCTAAACCTTCTGATCCATCAGCCGCGCGCGATAAGGGCCGGTTCATCGGCGGGCGCCTGCCACGTCAACCCTTGTAGCAGCGGATTGGCGTCCGAGAAGAAGTTCTGACAGCCGACCTGGCGAGCCTGCACTGCCGCGATCAGCGGCTCCAGATCGTCCGACGGGGCCAGCGCGCGCACGCGCTCTAGGTCCGCTGCGGCGGCGTCGGTTTCGGTGCGCTTGAGACGTGTCTCAGCGCGCAGCAGGTGCGCGATGACGTGATCGGGGGCACGTGCCAGCGCCTGCGAATATGCCCGCTCGGCGCTGAGGTTGCTGCCCAGCGCGCATGAGGCCAGGCCCTGTACCAGGTAGAGATCGGCGTTGTTGGCGAAGAAGACCAGGCCGCTGCGCGTGGCTTCGAGCGCGTCTTGATAGCGGCCCAGCACCAGGCTGCTGAAGGCCGCCACCGTCACGCCGTAGGCGTTGTGTGTGTTTTCGCCGAAGGTCGCCGTGATCAGCCGGTTCATGAACGTGGCGTCGGGGTATTCGCGCAGAATCACGTTGACCGCCGTGGCGGCGTCCGTCACCCGGCCCTGGCGCAACGCCAGCAGCGCGGCGTAGACATAGGGGAAGTTCGCGTCCGGCTTGAGCGCGATCGCCTGGTCGAAGTCGGCACGCGCGGCGTCGAACTCACCCATCTGGTAGAACACAGACCCGCGGAAGAAGAGCGAGAGCCAGTCGTCGGGATGCTGCTCGATGACGCGGTCGAAAAGGCCGCGAATTTCCTCGGCGTCGTCGCTGATGTTCGCCAGGACCATCAACGGCATCGTCCAGTTGGCCGGGCCGATGCGCCGCGCCGTCTCGATATCGCGGCGCGCTTCATCCGGGTTCTGCAGGCGCTGGTTGAGCGTGGCGCGCAGCACATACAGCAGCGCGTTGCCCGGATCAAGCTCCAGTGCATCATCGATCAGCTCGACGGACTGGCCGGGCGTGTCGAACTGGCCGCGCAGCGCCATGTGGACCAGCGACGCGACCGACGTGCCGCTCACCTCTGCCGGGCGCACCTGCAAAAGGTCGGTGATCGCCAGCGTGCGCATGGTTTCGAACGTCGCGCCGTCGGCGTTTTGCAGCAGGCTGAGCGCGTTGAGCACATAGGGCGCGATCGATTCGCGCCGCTCGTCGTTGACGTTCAGCCGCACGTCGGCGGCGCGCTCCAGCGTCTCGCGCGGGAACTCCAGATGCGGGAAGGCATCCAGCAGGCCGATCTGAACCTCAGCCTGGATCTGGGTCGCGGTGTAGTTGCCCCAGACGACGACGGTCGCGCCGTTGGCTTCGGCAGCCGCCAGCGCCGCTTCGCGGGAGCGGATTTCGTGGGGATATTCGCGCACCCGGATGTGCGAAAACGGCGCCACGACTTCCAGGTTCTGGCGCAGATCGTCGGTGATAAAGCGTGTCACTTCGGGACGGCGCAACCCGGCAAGCTGCTCGATGCCGCCGATCTGCTCGAACGGCGCGACCAGGACCATGTACTCACCGGGGGCGACCGGCTCCACCTCGGCGACCGACTCGCTTACCGTCTCGCCGGCAGGCACATCAACGGCGCCGCTGCCCGCCGGGCCGGGCGCGGCAGGTTCGTCATCGAACAGCGTCAGCAGGCCCACGATGGCGATCGCGGTAAACGACAGCGCGACGACGACCACCATGACCGTGATCCACTGCCACTTGTTGGCGCGCGGCGTCAGGTATTCCGGTGGGGTCATCATACCCGGTGTGAGAGGCGTGCCCGAAGGGGTGTACGGGCCGGGCGGCGGGCTGCCGCCGGGCGAGGGGTAGATCTCCGGCAGGCCATGCGTCTGCGGCTTGGCCGCCGGCTGATGTTCCTCGGACGGCGTCGCAAAACGGCGCGAGCGGCCTTCTGCGCCGGCGCCCAACAACCCTTGCAGCGGCGTGTCCAGGCCGCGAATCAGCGCTTCCAGCTCCGCGCCGACCACACGCACGCTGCTGATGCGACGGTCACGGTCTTTTTCGAGCATATGCCCGATCAGCGCTGCCAGGGCGGGTGGAATGTCGTCGCGCAGATGTGTCAGATCGGGCGTCGGCTTGGTCAGGATGGCAGTCAGCACCGCCGGCGTGCTGTTCTCGTGGAACGGGGGGCGCCCGGTCAGCATCTCAAACAGCATCACGCCGAACGACCAGATATCCGCGCGCTCGTCCAGCTCCATGCCGTTGCAGGCCTCGGGGCTGAGGTAGGCATAGGTTCCGATGACCGAGCCGGTCTGGGTCAGACGGGTGCGGTTGCCCATATGCGCCACGCCGAAGTCGGTCAGGCAGGGCGTGCCGTCCTCTTTCATCAGCACGTTGTCCGGCTTCAGATCGCGGTGGATGATGTTCAGGCGATGGGCGCGGGTCAGCGCATCGGCCAGATCGAGCGCGATGTTCAGCACGTGCTTGATCGGCATCTTCTTCTCGCGATCGATCAGCTCGCGCAGCGACCCGCCGCCGATGTACTCCATCACCAGATAGTGGTACTCGTTCTCCTGGATAGCAGCCAGCATCTTGACGATGTTGGGGTGATTAAGCTGGCGCAGGGCCTGCCCCTCGCGCTGGAAGCGGTCGAGGATGCTGCTGCTGTCCTGGATCACATGCGGATGCAGGCGCTTGATCGCGACGGCGTCGCCGGTGACGGTGTCGATGCCCCGGAAGACATCGCCCATGCCGCCCCGGCCGATCAGCTCGCCCTGCTGGTACCGCCCGCCGATGAGAATTGGCTCGCTCATAGTGTGGCTCGCTTGGGCTTTCTAGTGTCCCGGCTGTCGCTGCCGGACGGTGGCGATCAAGCGACCGTCGCGCAGCGTAATGGTGACGGACGTACCTTCGGCAGCGTCGCGCGTACGGCTGACGCGCGCGCCATCGGCGGTTCGCGTGACAATGGCATACCCGCGCTCCAACAGGCTGAGCGGGTTGGCCGCCTCAAGGGCGCGCGTCAGGGCGGTCAGGCGCTGGCGTTCGCGGCTGACGGCATGCCGCCATTGGCCGTCCAGCCGCCCGGCCAGATAATCGACGCTCTGCCGCAGGTTCTGCACCCGGTACCGGGGCGAGAGCCGCGCCAGTAGCCGCTGCTGCGTGGCCAGTTCCTGCCGTGCCTGGGCGAGCCGATCGCTCTGCGCCGCATAGAGCCGCAGACGCAGCCCATGCACCATCTCGGCAAGCTGCGCGCCGTCCGGCGTGATCAACTCTGCCGCTGCCGAGGGGGTAGGCGCGCGCTGATCGGCGGCGAAATCAACCAGCGTGAAGTCAATTTCGTGGCCGACGCCCGTGACCACCGGGATGCGCGATGCGGCCACGGCGCGAACCACTGCCTCGTCGTTGAAACACCACAGGTCTTCCAGGCTGCCGCCACCCCGCGCCAGCAGGATCACGTCGATGTCGTCGCGCCGATTGAGCCGCTCCAGCGCCGCGATGATCTGTGGCGGAGCCTCTTTGCCCTGCACCAGCGTCGGGCTGAGGACGACGGGCAGCAGCGGGTAGCGCCGCCGGATGACGTTCAGGATGTCCTGAAAGGCGGCAGTGGTGGGCGACGTGACGACACCCAGTTTGCGCGGGAAGGCCGGGATCGGGCGCTTGCGTGCCGGGTCGAACAGCCCTTCAGCGTTCAGCCTGGCCTTGAGTTCCTCGAACTGCCGATTCAACTCGCCCAGTCCGGCGGGCTGCAGCGTGTCGCACATGAGCTGGTATTGCCCGCGCTGCTCGTAAACCGTGATCTGCCCGTGCGCCAGCACCGCGTCGCCGTGCGCCGGCTCAAAGCCCAGCCAGGCAGCCTGCGAGCGCCACATGACGCACCGCAGTTCGGCGTATTCGTCTTTGAGCGTAAAGTACAGGTGGCCGGACGATGCCCGCGTCAAGTTGCTGATTTCGCCCTGCACCCAAACGTCTCCCAGCCGCGGATCCTGATCGAACAGATCGCGGATATAGAGCGTGATTTCGCGGATGGTAAGTGCGTCGGGCATGATAGTCTTGAGGCACTCCGACCAGGAATCTTACAATGAATTGTAACCTATGCCTCACAGTTCGGCTATCGGCGGCGATGAGTTTTGTGCTACAATCGGCGAAATTCTAAGAACCGTCATCTGGCGCGAGAGGCTTCACCCGCCTGGGGCTGCGCTTTACACATCATTACGATCACCGGGAGAACAACGGATGACAGATGCTGAACGTCAGCAACTGGCAGAACGGTTGAGCCGTTTGTCGCTCGCCGATGCGCGCAAGGAAATCCGCAAACTCGACCGCGACGCCACACTGAAATATTTCCGTAATTCCATGTGGGATGAATACCACACGCTCTGGGTGCTTCCCAACCAGGATGTAGAGGTCACGCTGGTCGAAAAGGCCGATGTCGACACGCTGGACCGGCGCGATTTTACCGGACCCCCTTCGCGTCGGCGGCTGGGTGTCCAGTACCGGTATGTCGGGGCGCGTGTCGAACCGCTCCGCCGCCCGGTCGCTAAATTCTAGCGGCCGTCAACAACTTTGCAGCCCGGAGCGTGGGGGGAAACCCGGCGCCACGCGTAGGGGCCGGGCAAGCGCGGCCCGCGCACGGTCCCGCGCTGCCGGCCCCGGCAGCCCTGCTCAGTCTTCCAACTCGTCTTCGGGGATCGTCAGCCCCAGGACATGGTAGCCGCCGTCGATGTAGATCGTCTCTCCGGTGATCATTTTGCCGCCGTCGCTTGCCAGAAACGCCGCCACATTCCCGACGTCTTCCTGCGTGACGCCCTCGCGCAGCGGCGCGATCTTCTCGGCATAGTGCAGCATCAGCCGGAAGCCAGGCACACCCGCCGCCGCCAGCGTCTTGATCGGGCCGGGGCTGAGCGCGTTCACGCGGATGCCCTGCGGGCCGAGATCGGTGGCCAGATAGCGCACGATGTTCTCCAGCGCGGATTTGGCGATTGCCATGACGTTATAGCGCGGCATAACCTTCTCCGCTGCGTAGTAGGTCAGCGCCATGATGCTGCCCCCGTTGGGCATCATTTCGGCGGCCTGGCGCGCCAGCGGGATCAGGCTGTAGGCCGAGATCTCCAGCGCCGTCTTGAACCCTTCGCGGCTGATATCGCGGAAGCGCCCGCCCAGGTCCTCGCCGGGCGCGTACGCAATGGCGTGAACCACGATGTCGAGCGTGCCGAAGCGGTCCTTCGCTTTGGCGAACAGCGTGTCGATCTGCTCGTCTGAGGTGACATCACACTGCTCCACGAAGTCGATTCCGGCTTCTTCGGCGAGCGGGAAGACGCGCTTTTCCAGCACCTCTCCGGCATAGCTCAGCCCGACCGTGGCCCCCTCGCGCAGGAACGCCTCGGTGATTCCCCACGCGATCGAGCGCTTGTTGGCGACGCCGAAGATCAGCGCGTTTTTCCCCTCAAGCATACCCATAGTGTGCCTCCTTGTATGCTGGCAGAAAATCTAGCAGTGGTAACACGCCGCGCGGCGATGTGTTGCGGGCGGCAGAAGCGCCCGGCTCCGGACCGGCGGTTCGTGACGAACGCTGCTCCACGCCGGAGCGCGAGGCGAGTATACCGCGCGTCGCGGGATTGCGGCAGCGCTCAGGGTTTGACGATGACCGGCGTGCCGATCTCGGCCCACTCGTACAGCCAGCGCGCGTCGGGCGTGCGCAGGTTGACGCAGCCGTGCGACATGGGCTGGCCGAAGTTATTATGCCAGTAGGTGCCGTGCAGCCCGTAGCCCTGGTAGAAGTACATCACCCAGGGGACGTTGGGCAGATAGTAGTCCGGCCCGGCCATCGTCTGCGAGGCGAGCTTGTGATAGATCTTAAACTCGCCCTGCACGGTGGGGGTCTGCGGCAGGCCGGTCGAGGCGACCAGGGTGCGCAGCAGACGCCCGTCTTCGTACACGTCGACTTCCTGCGCGCCCAGGCGGACGACGATCTCTTTGCGGCGCGCACCTGCCTGCCCCGTCTGATCCGAGTCGGGAAGCTGGTAGCCGCCGATGCGGTGTCCGGTGCGCGTCACCGGGATGGTCAGACGCTGGCCGACGCTGATCAGGTCGGGGTTGGGCAGCCCGTTGATCTCCACCAGGGTATGCAGCGGGATGCTGTAGACGAAGCTGATGCCCAGCAGGTTCTCGCCCGGCTGGACGATATGCGGGCGGCCCTGGGCGGCCAGCAACGCGGGCGGGATCGCCGCCGCGGGCGCGGGCGTGGGCGTGGGTGTCGGGGTGGGCGGCGGAGCCGGCTCCGGCGGCAGGATCGCGGTATCGACCGGGCAGGGACGCGCCCCACCGTTGAAGCTACCCCCGGCGGCGAGCGGGGTCAGCGCGCCGCTGGTGATGTTCAGCGCGGCGATCTGCACCTCGCCCGGCCCGCCCACCGATACCAGCAGCCGGTCGGCGTCGAGCCAGCCCCAGGCGATATCTGCCCCGGCTGCCGTCCGTAAGGCGACCGGCGCGGGCTGCTCGTAATCAAGCAGATACAGGTCCGCCGTCTGGGGATCGGACAGGTCCGCCCACACGCTGAACGCGATCCGCTCGCCTGCCGGATCGAAGATGGGCCAGACCTCGTGGCCGAGATTGATTTCAGGGGGCAGGACGGGCACCTCGCCCAGATCGCCCAGATCGTCCTGGGTGATCGTCAGCATCAGGTGCCAGCGGCCATCTTGCTCGCTGGCGAACGCGACCTGACGGCTGTCCGGCCCCCAGGCAGGCGAGGTCGCGCGCCCGGCGCCGGTGGTGAGCTGGCGCTGATTGGTCCCATCTGCATCCATCAGCCAGATCGCCGGGATGCCTCCGCCCCGCGTTGAAACGAAGGCGATCGAGCGGCCATCGGGGCTGAAGACCGGCGCGAAGTTCATCCCGTCCGAGTCCGTGAGCGGGATCGTCTCGCCGGTGTCCAGGCGTTGCAAGACGATCTGGAAGCTGCCGCCGGCGTCCGAAGCGTAGACCAGCAGCCGCCCATCCGGCGAGCAAGACGGCTCGCGCTCGTTCGAGGCCGCGCCGGTCAGCGCGCGCACGGCGCCGTCCGGCGCGATCAGGAAGATGTCTTCCTGCCCCCGCCGGTCGCTGTAGAAGACGATCGCGGGCGCGGGCGGGGTGGGTGTCGGGGCCGGCGCGGTGGGCGAAGGGGACGCGGTTGGCTCCAGAGCGGCGCCGGGCGCGGCTGGGATGGGCAAGCCGCCGGCGGCGATGGCGGTAGTCGTCAGCGCGATCGGGTCAGGCGACGGCGTGTTGGTCGCGGTCGGCGGCAGGGTATCCGTTGGCTCCGGTGTGGCGGTGGGTGGCTCCGGCGTCGGCGTCTCCGTCGGCGTGGCTGACGGCAAGGGCGTGTAGGTTGCCACGACGACCGGGCGCGTGGCGGTGTATGTCGGCGTCGGGGATGGGGTTGCTGTGCCGGTGTGGGTGGCGGCCGGCGAAACGGGCGCTCGTGTGGCCCACAGGACCGGCGTGCCCAGCGTCGGCAGCCGGGCCAGGGTTGGCGGCGCGCTGTCTTCGGCGCTGCCGCCGCAGGCGCTCAGGAGCATCAGGCCGGCCAGGGCCGCGATCGACGAGCGTTTCCACCCCCCTGAAAGCGTCACAGTGGGCCTCCTGGTTCTACGCGGGATGCGACGGACGCCAGACACGCGCCATTGTAGACCGGCCCGCTGCGATCGAACAAGCGGCCCCTGAAGGTACCCTAAAGCATGTCATGCACTTGACGGGAAACGGCGGTGTTGGGTGCCCTCGAAGGGGCGAGGCGAGCATCGTCCGCCGCCCCCACCACCGCGCGTTTGACCCCGCATCTCACACGGGCCGGGCAAGCCCGATTCCTACGTGTGGCGCCGGGTTTCCTTCACGATCCGGGCTGCAAAGTTCATAACAACCCTTAGAGCTGAAGCAGGAAGCGCAGGCTGACCGCCAGCAGAAACACGCCGTACAGCCTGCGAACCGTGCGCGAGGGCAGGCTGAGCGCGATCCGCGCGCCGAAAAACGCCCCGCCGACCAGCCCGACCGCGATCACCGCCGAATCGGCCAGCGAGACCATCCCGGCGTGGTAGTAGGACAGCACCGCGCCGATGCTGACCGGGGGCATCAGCGCCGCCAGCGACGTCCCGACCGCCCGCTTTTGGCTGTAGTGCAGCAGCTCGACCAGCGCCGGGACGATCACCAGCCCACCACCGATCCCGAACAGCCCGGCGGCGATGCCTGCCAGCGTGCCGACCGCGACCATGGCATACCAGGGCGAGCGTGTGTTGTCGATCTCCGGGTCGTGCTGGCGCGGGAGCTGGCCGCGACGCTCCGCCATGATCTTGCGCGGCTCCAGGAAGCGCCAGCCGACGTAAATCAAGAAGGTGCCGTAGATGCGCTGCATGGTGGCTTCGGGCAGGCTGAGCGCGATCGCCGCGCCGAAGTACGATCCCAGGACCAGCCCCAGCGCCAGCATGATCGCGGCTGAGATGTCGAGCAGGCCGGCGCGATAGTAGGCGCCCACCGCGAAAATGCTGAGCGGCCAGATCAGCACCACCAGCGACGTGCCGACTGCGTTTTGCAGCTCGAAACCGAAGAAGATCGTCAGCGCCGGCACGATCACAATGCCGCCGCCGATCCCAAACATGCCGGACAGAATCCCGGCTGCGACGCCTAAGATCAACAGCGCCAGCGGATAATCTGGCATAGCTTTGCTCCCGGTGGGTAGAGAGGACAGCCTGGCACTCCCTTTGTGCCAGGCTCGCCGCCATTGTACCGGCAAGGTCCGGTTCGGGAAAGTGTCGTCTCAGCGCGCGCTGCCGGGTGTGGGCGGCTAAAACAGCCGGACACCCGCCACCTGCCACAGCACCAGATAGCCCAGCGTGAGCGCGATCAGCACCACCAGCACCACCGTCAGCCACGACAGCATCCGCGCGATGCGCGCCTGGACATTCACCGGCTTGAAGACGTTTTCCAGGGATTCGGTTGCCAGGTAGCGGAACAGCGCGGCGGCTTCGCGATCCAGCGTATGGTAATGCGCGGGGAACCAGTAGACCACTTCCATGCGGGTCATTTGATAGCGGGCGAGGATCGCACCTTCGTGGGGCATGACGGTCAGCGAGTGCCGGGCGCGGCGTGGGTCGAACCATGGGAAGCGCCCGCCGCGCTGGCCGCTCAAGCCGGTCGGATCGCCCGGCCGGGGCGCGAACCCGGCGGCGGCGAAAAACGGCGGCAGCAAGGCGCGCAGTTCGGATTCGTCGAGAACCATCGGCAGGACGTAGTGAATCCGCAGCCGGTCGTCGCGCCAGCACCGTTCAGCCGGCAGCGACGTCGGCAGCAGGTCCGGCTTGAACATGGGGTGTTCGTACGTCAGCGGGCGGGTTGGCGCCCCGCTGGACTTCAACTGGCGCACCAGTTCCTCGACGGCCAGCAGGAAGGGTTGGCGGAAGTCGACCGGCGGGACGCCTTCGAGCGCAGGCGGCAGCTCGGCGAGCTGGTGTTGTATCGCCAGGATCGTCTTGCCGCTGCGCAGCGTGCGCTCCCAGAGCGCCAGCGTGTCGGGCGCGTTGAGCGCAGCGGGCGACGCCAGTAGCACGACGTGCGTGGCTCCATCCAGCAGGGCGCCGTCGGCGAACGGCACGCCGGCCTGGGGATCCGCCGGATCGAGCGCAGGCTCGACGACCAGGCCGCGCTGCTGAAGCTGCACGATCAACTGGGTGGCGAAAGGCGCGTCCTGCGGACAAAACACGACAAAAATGTGACTCATGAGCGCAATCCTTTGATGCGACTGGCTGAGTCGGCCCCCCCGAACGCCTGCTATTATGGATGGCAGGGGGCGATCCGACAAGATGCGCAGGGACGCGACGCTTGTGGTGCGGATGCCCGTCCCCTGGTAGACTCTGGCGTGGTCCCGGCGCAGTG
>DYEN01000462.1 GCA_020725705.1 Anaerolinea sp. | reverse complement strand
GGACCGGCGGCAGAACACCGGTTCGCTGCGCTGTCGGCGTACGGTATAATCGGGCGCGACCCTGGCAAAACGTGTGCGGGCAGCCTGCCGGGTTGCGCCTGGCGTGCTGCCGAGTTCAACGACCGGATGAGGAGATTGACGCGATGCGGATTCTGATCCTTGGCGGCGATGGGTATTTAGGTTGGGCCAGTGCGATGTACTTCAGCCGGCGCGGCCACGAGGTCGCGGTGGTAGACAACTTCACCCGGCGGCTGATGCACCTGGAGCGCGGGACCGACAGCCTGACGCCGATCCAGACGCTCCCGGTGCGGATCGAGGCGTGGCGCGAGGTCACCGGCCGGACGATCGAGCCGTTCATCGGCGACATCCAGGACTGGTATTTCATCAGCCGCGTGATTCGCGACTTCCGGCCGGATACGATTGTGCACTACGGCGAGATCCCCAGCGCGCCCTACTCGATGATCGACGTGCATCACGCCGTGCGCGTCCACGAGAACAACGTCAACGGCACGCTCAACGTGCTGTGGGCCATGCACGAGTTCGCGCCCGAGGCGCATCTGATCAAGCTGGGCACGATGGGCGAGTATGGCACGCCGAACATCGACATTCCCGAAGGCTACTTCGAGATCGAGTATAACGGGCGCCGCGACGAGCTGCCCTTCCCCAAGCAGGCCGGCTCGTTCTATCACCTGACCAAAGTGCACGACAGCCACAATATCATGTTCGCCTGCAAAATCTGGGGCCTGCGCGCCACCGACCTCAACCAGGGGGTGGTCTACGGCATCGAGACGGATGAGGCGAACCTGGACGACCGGCTGATCAACCGCTTCGACTACGACGAGTCGTTTGGCACGGCGCTCAACCGCTTCTGCGTGCAGGCGGTGGCCGGGATCCCGTTGACGTTGTTCGGCAAGGGCAAGCAGACGCGCGGCTACCTCAACATCCGCGACACATTGCAGTGCGTCGAGTTGACCGCCCTCAACCCGCCTGTGCCGGGCAAGATGCGCGTCTTCAACCAGTGGGTCGAAAGCTTTTCGGTGTCCGAGCTGGCACACATCGTCCAGCAGGCGGCGCGGCAGATCGGCATCGAAGTCACCATCGCGCACTACGAAAATCCACGCGTCGAAGCCGAGGAGCATTACTACAACCCCGCGCACAAGGAGCTGTTTGACCTGGGTCTGAAGCCGCATTACCTGTCCGATTCGCTGGTCGAAAGCGTGATCCGGCGCGTGGTGCAGTACAAAGATCGCATTATTCGGGACTCGATCATCCCGCGCATCACCTGGCAGCGCGGCGCGACCGACCAGTACATGGCGATCACCGAGATCGAGGCGAGCGAGACGCCCGCCGAAGAAGCACGCGGCTGATCCTCCCGCCGCCGCGATCCGGCGCACATCAACGCGCCGCGAGGCAGTGTCCCCGCGGCGCGTGTCGTGCAGGGGGAGGGGATCAGCGGCTGGCCGAGCCGGTGTTGTCGGGATCGTCGGGCGTGCCGCTGGTGCCGGCGTCGGACTGATGGGCCGGCGCCTGCTCGTCCGGCTCGTCGGTCCTCGCCTCGTGCGGCGCCTCGACACGCTCGGTGTCGGTTTCGGCGGGCTGAGCTTCGGCAACCGCTTCCGGCACGGGCGCCGGTTCGGCGGGCGCTTCCTCGCCCGGCGCTTCTTTTGCAGGCTCTTCCTCTGGGGCGGTTTCCTCGCCCGGCGCAGTGTGAGGCAGGATCCAGGTGTCGAGCGCCACTGCCAGCCCGGCAGCGTCCAGCGCCTTCGCGACCGCGTCGCCGGACGGATCCAGTTCGTTGAGGATGCTGTACGGCAGGCCGAGTGTGCCGATCCACTCCGGCAGGTGATCGAGCATGAGGGCGAAGTCCGTCGCGCGGATGCGGTCCAGCCGGACGCCCGCGTGCTGGAGCGTTTCGCGCAGTGCGGTGACATCCTGGCCGTGCAGCGCAGCGACGAACAGCAGGCACGGGCCGACCAGCTCGCTGTGGGTCAGGCGTTCCTCGGTCTGCGTGGCCAGGATGCGCGCCAGATAGTGCTCGCTGCCCTGCGAAGCGCGCCGGTGGCCAAGCTGGTTGCCAAGCTGGACCGTCATCATCAGCAGGTCGAGCAGCGTTCCGAGCGCGTCCTGGCGGCCCTGGCCGAGCGTGGGGGCGTGCTTGATCGCCTGAGCGGCCAACCCCGCGGCGACGCTGGCGGCCCAGGGGGTGAAACGCTGGCTGCGAGGGTTTTTGCCCTTCTGAGCGGCCAGGCGCCAGTCCAGCAGCCCGGTCACGATCGAGAGCAGATCGACGATCGCGGCGGCGCGCTCGGCATCGGGGGCGGCGCGCAGCACATCCCAGTCGATCACGACTTCGGTGGCGGGGCCGGTTTCGATCTCGATCTGGCGGCGTTGCCCGTCGAGTTCTTCCTCGGCCAGGGCGAACGGCGTCAGCAGCGCGTCGCTGTCGAGCGCGCTGGGGATGACCACCAGCGGGCGCTTCTGGCGGGCGGCGACGATCTTACCGGCGTGCAGCGGCGCGCCCTGCCCGACAACGTAGACCGCCTCGACGCGCGACGGAAGGTTATCTGCCAGGTAGTCGAACAGCTCACGATCGTAGCCGTCCGGCTCGGCCTGGATGAACACGGGCAGCTTTAGCTCGCTGCCGAGCACGGCCCAGACGTCTTCGGTCGTCAGCAGCGCGACCGGACGCGTTTCTTCGACCGTGTTGAGCGCCTGAAACGTAAGGCGAGGAAGAGGCCAGACTGGCATTGCCATCTCTCCATCGTGGTGCATGCCGCGCTCGAGCCTGCGCCGGCTGGCGGAGTTAAGAATCGGTTAGCGTGCTTCCAGTGTAGTGCGGATTGATGCGTAAGTCCAGCGCGGCGCGTTGCCCGCGGCGGGGGCGTGTGTTAAGATCGCCGCCATGCGACGGTGGGTCAGGTGCGGCGCGTGTCCGGGCAGGCAGAAGGGTTTGGCATCATGAGCCGTCGGGTGCTGTTGGGCTTTATATTTGTCAACGTGATCGTCTCGCTGGCGGTGGCGGCGATTGTGGTGACCTGGGACCGCGCGCGCCGCCCCAAGGCCGAGCCGTTGCTGGGGCCGACGCAAATCGTGATCCTCACGGCCACACCCCTGCCCGGCTCTGTGCTTCAGGCGGGCGAGTACCAGGGGACCATCGACGCGCTGCAGGTCACGCTGGAAGCGCTCGGCCAGGCGCCTCAGGTCGCCGTGGTGACGGCAACCCAGGGCGCGGTGGCCGGGTTGCCGGAAGGCGCGGCGATCGCGACCATCGATCCGGCGCTGCTGCCCCCCGTCCCGACCGATCTATCGGAAGGCGCGCAGCCGCTGGTCGCCGCAGCGGGTGGCACCCCCGACGACGGCTGCATCCGTCACGTCGTTCAGGCAGGCGAAGTCGTCTCCCTGATTGCGCAGCAGTACGGCGTCTTCCCCGGCGATGTGCTGGCGGCGAACAATATGGAGCCGGAAGACATTCTGCACATCGGCGATGTGCTGATTATCCCCACGTCCGGCTGCGCGGCGCTCTTCACGCCGACACCCGTACCCAGCCCGACCAACACCCCCTTTTCGTTAACGCGCGTCGCCGCGACGGTGACGCTGCCCCCCGCCGCCGAAAATGCCCAGATCGCGATCGTCGCGATTGCCAATTTCGGTGACATCAACACGGAGATGATCGAGCTGCGCAACATCGGCGAGCGGGTGAACCTCGAAGGCTGGACGCTGGTCGACGAGCAGGGGAATACCTTCACCTTCCCCGGCTTCTATATGCCCAAAGACAGCCGCGTGCGCATCTACACGCGCCAGGGGACCAACACCCCGGCGGCGCTGTACTGGGGCCGGGATACGGCGGTGTGGTCCGCGGGCGAGGTCGTGACGCTCAACGACGCGCTGGGGATGATCCAGGCGACCGCCCGTGTGGGCGATCCGGGATCGCTGGCGCCGGGATAAGGCAGGCCGGGCGCCAGACACGAAATACCCTCAGACGAACGACAGCCGAGGGTATGACCAGGTGCGAGCAGAGCGCATCATCCGGCAGACAGCCACGCGCAGCCGGGAGTGTCATTTCTTCGAAGTGGTTTCGGTGTTGCTCTCGTCGTCCGCCGTCTCGTCGCCTTTCAGGCCGCGGCGAAACTCGCGGATGGCCGAACCCATCTCGCCACCGATGCGCGACACACGTCCCACACCAAACAGAAGCACCACGACCGCCAGAATCAACAGCAACTCGGTTGTGCCTAGCTGACCCATCCTCGACTCCTTAACAATCTGGCTTGTCATCTGTGCCCTCATTATACCAACTCCTGCGCATTTCAAAACAGGCGCGAGCAGCGAGTGCTAAATGTCACGGCGCTTCGGTGATGGTGTGCGCAGGCGCGGCGCGCAACATTTGCGGAACGTCTGTGCGGCTTGCTACACTAGGCGCAGCAACTATCGGGAGTGAATCATGCCCGCTCAGGCGCTCTATCTAAAATGGCGGCCGCAGACCTTCGAAGATGTCATCGGCCAGCAGCACATCACCCGGACGCTGCGCAACGCACTGCGCCAGGGGCGTATCCGGCACGCGTACCTGTTCAGCGGCCCGCGCGGGACCGGCAAGACCTCGACGGCCCGGCTGCTGGCGAAGGCGGTCAACTGCACCCATCCCGACCCGGACCGGCGCCCCTGCAACGAATGCCACTTCTGCCGGGCCGTCAGCGAAGGCCGGCTGATGGACCTGATCGAGATCGATGCCGCGTCCCATACGGGTGTGGACGACGTGCGCGACCTGCGCGATAAGATCGCGTTCGCGCCGAGCGAGGGACAGTACAAAGTCTACATTATCGACGAAGTGCACCGCTTTTCGGGCGCGGCCTTCGACGCGCTGCTCAAGACGCTCGAGGAACCGCCGCCTCACGCGATTTTCGTGCTGGCAACAACCGAGATCGCTAAAGTCCCGGCCACCATCAAAAGCCGCTGCCAGTTGTTCGAGTTCCGCCGCGTGTCGCTGACTGAGGTCGCCGATCTGCTCCAGGCGATTTGCGACGAGGAGCACGTGTCGATTGACCGCGCCGCGCTGGAACTGCTGGCACGCGAGGGGACAGGCAGCGTCCGCGACAGCATCAGCCTGCTCGACCAACTGCTGGCGGACCCGGACGCGCACATTTCGCTGGAAGAAGCGGAAGCGATTCTGGGCACGGCCAGCGGGCAGAACGTGGTCGACCTGGTTGACGCGCTGATTGCCAACGACGCCGCGCGCGGCCTGGACCTGATCAACGCGGCGGTCGATGCTGGGGCGGATCCGCGCCAGTTCGGGCGCCAGACGGT
>DYEN01000461.1 GCA_020725705.1 Anaerolinea sp. | reverse complement strand
GCCGACAGCAAGGCGAAGACCAGCACAGATGGCATGTACCTAACCTGAGGTCGATCAGCCGATGGTGGTCGCGAAGGACGCTGTCGCGCCTGCGGCGCGCAGCGCCTCGGCCACGGCGGGAGCTGCCTCGGGCGCGACAAGGGCGATCATGTTGCCGCCGCGCCCGCCGCCGGAGAGCTTGGCGCCAGACGCGCCCGCCGCGCGCGCCGCCGCGCACAGGGCGTCGAGTTCGGGCGAGGAAACCGTTAGATCGCGCAGCAGCGCGTGGTTTTCGTCCATCAGCGGGCCAAGCGCTGCGATGTTCCCGCCTTCGATGGCGGCCCGCGCCTGGCAGGCGATCTCGCCGATGCGGTCGAAGATCGATGCGATCCGGTCTGGTTCGCGCTCGTAGAGGCGCGCTACGTCTGCCACAGCCAGATGGGTCGGGCTGTTGACGCCGGTATCGCCCACGACCAGAGTCAGCGGCGCGCCGAGGGTGAATGGCGCCGGCGGGCTGCCACGCACAAAGTACACCGGGCGCTCGTAGACGATCACGGTGTTGTCGATGCCGCTTGGGTTGCCGTGGTGGCGCTTTTCGACCTTGTAGACCAGGGTATTGAGCGCGTCATTGCTCAGCGGGTGCCCCAGGGCCAACGCCAGCGCACGGATCAGGGCGGTGGCCAGCGCCGCGCCGCTGCCCAGCCCGCTGGCGACCGGGATGTTCGACCGGATGGTGATCTCCAGATCGGGGATAGCCTCGTTCAGCGCGTCCAGGGCCAGCTCCAGAGGATAGATCAGCGCGTTATAGAGCGGGTCTTCCCGGTCCAGCTCGCCGGTCACGCGCAGCGTGCGATTGGCGTCGGGGATGTGCACGGTCAGCCCGGCGCCGAATTCCGCGGGGATCGCTTCGGCGCGTGCCTGGACGGCGGGCAGCGGCACGGCGATTGCGGGGCGATGGTGGACGACGGCGTGCTCGCCAAAGAGAATGAGCTTCCCGGGGGCGTGAGCACGAGCAGGCTGCATGTCGGGTTTCTCGCTAGAGCCAGTACAGAATGGCGCCGACCGCCAGCACCCACAGCACAACATCCAGCAGCAGCGGCCAGTCTTTGAAGAGCAGTTCGTCCGGCGCGCTGCCTTCGCCCTCAACATGGATCAGGTAGAGGTAGCGGAAGATGCCGTAGATGACGAATGGGACGGTCAGCAGCATCTTATACTCATTGCTGCGGATAGTCTGCGCCTCGATAGTATAGAGCATATAGGTGATCACGCTGCCGGTCGTGACCATGCGCAGCATATCGTCCAGCAGCGCCATGTTGTAGGCTTTGTAGGTCATGCGGTGATTGCTGGCTTCGTCGGCGAGCAAGATCAGCTCCTGGCGCCGCTTGCCGACCGCCAGAAAAAGCGCCAGCAGCCCGGCGCAGATGTACAGCCATGGGGAAAAGTGCGTCACGTCGATCACCACGATGCCGGCTACCACGCGCAGGATGAAGCCCGCCGCGATGGTGAAGACGTCGATCAGCACGATGTTCTTCAGCCAGAACGAATACGCGATGTGCAGCGCCAGATAGCCCAGCAGCACCAGCGTCAACGGGGGGCTGACCAGCAGGCTGACACCGATCGCCACCAGCGGAAAGACGACCGCGGCAGCCACCGCCCAGCTCACCGGAAGCTGGCCGGACGCCAGCGGGCGCTCGCGCTTGCGCGGGTGAAGCCGGTCTCGCTCGATATCGACCAGATCGTTGACGATGTAGATCGTGCTGGCGGATAGGCACAGCAGGACAAACGCCAGCGTCACGCGAGCGAAGGGGGCGGGATCCAGAATCTGCTGGTCGAACAGGATCCCGGCATAAACAAAACCGTTCTTGGCCCACTGCAGAGGGCGCATTGTGCGAATCAACCCGCGAATGGGCGCCGGGATGGTAACCCACAGCGTTTTGAGGGGCGTTTTCACAGCCTGCATCAGTCTCACACTCACACCAAGGCACGACGCCTCGCATTATACCAGGGAAATCTGACGGCGCGAACCGGGCGCGCCGGGCGCCCCGCCGCACCGCTCGACGCGAAAGTGCGGTAGACTTTTGGCAGCAAACGACAGGCGGCGCGAGTACGAGGTGCGGAGATGGCAGAACGAGTCCGGCTGGATGTGCTGATGACCGAGCGCGGGCTGGCGCCCAGCCGGGAAGCAGCACGCCGGATGATTATGGCGGGTGAGGTGCGCGTTGACGGGGAAATCCGCGACAAGCCGGGGATGCGCGTACCCCTGGATGCCGCGATCGAGGTGCAAACCCCGCCGCGTTTTGTGAGCCGAGGCGGCGCGAAGCTCGCCGCTGCCCTGGACGCCTTCCGGCTGCAGGTGACGGGGCGGGTCTGTGCGGATGTGGGCGCCAGCACAGGCGGGTTCACGGACTGTCTGCTCCAGGCGGGGGCAGCGCGTGTTTACGCGATCGACGTGGGCTACGGGCAGCTTGACTACCGCCTGCGCGCCGATCCGCGTGTCGTGCCGCTGGAGCGCACTAACGCCCGCTACCTGGAGCGGCTGCCGGAGCCGGTTTCGGTCATTGTGGTGGATGCGTCGTTTATCTCGCTGCGCCTGCTGCTGCCGGTGTTCCGGGGGTGGATCGCGGATGAGGCCGACGTCGTGACGTTGATCAAGCCGCAGTTTGAAGCGGGAAAAGGACAGGTGGGCAAAGGGGGCGTCGTGCGCGACGCAGCCATCCATGCCCAGGTGCTCGACGCCGTGCTGGGGTTCGCCGAGGATGCGGGCTACGGCCTGCACGGGCTGATCCCCTCGCCGCTCAAGGGGCCGGCGGGGAACACCGAGTTCCTGGCGTGGCTGGTGCTACCGGGCAGTCCGGCCCCCGACCGGGGCGCGCTGATTGCTGCGGCAGTACAGGCGGCCCATGCCGGTAATAACACTCCCGATTCGGAATGATCTGACCCGATCGACATAAGCGCGTTTGAGATTATTTCTGTAGCTCTAGAAATTGAGCGTCAAGTTACTTGTTGCAGAGATTGCAGAAGTACTTCGGTAACCCCGACACTCGCTTGCCTGCGAGGCGGGTGTATAATGATGACTATGATCTACATACGGCATCACAGTCTCGTTGCAAGGAGCGCCGGATGCAATCGTGTCCATATTGCGGGAAACCCAACGCCGAGGCTGCTACTTACTGTTATTCCTGCGGTCACATCCTGCCCGCCGGACTGGCCGGCCTGGGCAATATGACCACTCGCCTGGACATCGCCTACGAATCGCTTCCGCCGAGGCGGCGCTGGGGAACGGCCTATTTTGACATCCGCAGCCGGGTTCGCTTCTCGTTTCGCGACCGCGATGAGGAACTGGTCTTCCCGGTGTTGGGCGAGGTGGTCGTCGGACGTGGCCACGAGGAGCAGGATGTGGAGCAGCCGGATATTGACCTGACACCCTATGGGGCGGTTGAGCAGGGGGTGTCGCGGCGTCACTTGGCACTCATTCGCCGGCATGATACCATCGGAATAGTTGATCTGGGCAGCGCGAACTCAACGTTCCTTAACGGTCAGCGCCTGATCCCTATGGAACAACGGATCTTGCGCGATGGCGACGAGCTGCGACTGGGGCGCCTGGTGGTGCGCGTCAGTTTTGTGTGATCGTCGCAGGATGGGGACGGGAGGCGCTGCCGGGTGCTGCTGACCCGGTTCGATGCCGGGGCGTCGGGAAAGGGGCGGACATGCTCGGAAAGCGGCTCGTGCTCGCGCTGGGGGTGGGGCTGGCAGTGCTGGGGTTGGCCGGGTGCGGCAGCCCGGACCTGGACACGCCCGAAGGGGTTGTGCACGCCTTCTTTGACCGGTTGGACGACAAAGATCAGGACGGGGTGCGCGCGCTGCTGTGCCAGGACTTCAAGCAAAACGTTAACCTGGAGATGGGGCGCGACCGCGATGTGGATTACTCGTTCGATCTGCGCTATCAGGCCGCGGACGAAGACGGTGCCCCTGCCGTTGATGTGGCGGTGTACGGCAAGATGGAGATGCACCTGCGCTCGCGCCATGTGCGCTACGAGGTGCACGAGCGCCGGGACTCCGAAGCACCGTGGACGGTCCGGGTGGCGTCGATTAACGGCGAGTGGCTGGTATGCGGCGGCGATCCGCAAGTGCTAAGACTGCTGGACGCGCGGGGGGCGCTCGACGCTCTGGAGTAGGATGCCGGCGCGCGTGGTCCGGCCCTCCGATCCGCCCCGTGGCGGATGTGTGTGCGCGGCGCTTGTTTGCAGACGGGCGCCGCTTTTTTCGCTGTGTGGCGCGAAAGTTGCTATAACAGCGCTCAGACTGAACGCGATCCCGCTTGGGCGGCGGGGTTCGACACAGAGGATGCACAAGGACGTATGCCAGATCTGAATAAAGTCCAGGAGCGGCTCAATATCCGGTTCAGGGATTCGTCGCTGCTGCAGCGCGCCCTGACCCACCGTTCCTACCTCAACGAACACCCCGAACACACGCTCGAAGACAATGAACGGCTGGAATTTCTGGGCGACGCCGTGCTGGACTTTGTGACCGGGGCGTGGCTCTATCACCGCTTTCCGGAGATGGACGAAGGCCGGCTGACCCGACTGCGCGCCGGGCTGGTGCGCACGGAAACCCTGGCGGCGTTTGCCCAATCGCTGCGCCTGGGCGACGCGCTGCTGTTGGGGCGCGGCGAGGATGAATCGGGCGGGCGCCAGCGGCTGAAGAATCTGTGCGGCTCGTTCGAGGCGCTGGTCGGCGCGCTGTATCTGGATCAGGGCATGGACGCGGTGCGCGCGTTTGTCGAGCCATTGCTGGAGCCGGCGCTCAAAGATATTCTTGATCGGGCAGCCGACAAGGACGCGAAAAGCCTGCTGCAGGAATGGAGCCAGGCCGCGCTGGGCGAGACCCCGATCTACCGGACGATCGCCAGCCATGGGCCGGACCACGCCAAAGAGTTCACGGTGGCCGTGATGATCGGCCAGACGGAGTGCGGGCGCGGGGTGGGGCACAGCAAGCAGGCCGCTGCTCAAATAGCTGCCCAGCAAGCCCTGAGCGCGATCGAGGCCGGTGAAATCGTGTTTGAGTCGGCGGAGTGACATGAACCCGAGACCGCGCATGTTCATTACCGGGGCCAGCGGAACTCTCGGCGGTCCGCTCAGCGCGCAGGCGGCGGCAGCCGGCTGGGATGTGATCGCAGGCTACCTCAGCCACCCGGAGCGCATCCGCGCCGGGCTGCCGTACCGGCTCGATCTGCGAGATGGGGCGCAGGTCCGCGCCAGCGTCCTGGCGCTCCAGCCGGATGTGATCATCCACTCGGCGGTGACCGAGCGCAGCGGGCCGGACTACGCCGAGACGATCCGTCTGGCGGCTCGCTCGGTGGCGGACGCGGCACGGGCAGCCAACACGCGCCTGATCGCGCTGTCGACCGATCTGGTCTTCGATGGCACTCTGCCCGTGTACGACGAGACGGCACTGGCCCGCCCCGCCCCTGGGAATGCCTACGGCCGTGCCAAGCTGGACGCCGAACGCACGCTTCTGACACTCTACCCGGCGGCGTTGGTCGTGCGCACCAGCCTGATCTATGATTTTGACCCGGCCAATGCCCAGCTTGCCTGGATGCTCCGCGCGATCGCGCAGGGGGAGAAGGTCCGCCTGTATACCGATCAGATTCGCTGCCCGATCTGGGTCTGGACGCTGGCAAGTGCCTTGCTGGAGCTGGCCGACAGCAGCGCAGCCGGGCTGCTGCACATCGTCGGGCCGGAGCCGGTCAGCCGCTACACGCTAGGCTGCGCGCTGCTTGAGGCGGTTGGGCGCGATCCGGCGGTGCACGTTGTCCCTGTGGCGGCGCCGTCCGGTGTGCCGCGCCGGCTGGTTCTCAGCACGAACCGGGCGCGCGCTGTGCTGCGCACGACGCCGCTGCTGTCGCTGGCCGACGCCCGCGCGCGCTGGGAAGCGCGCCGCGCCTAACCTTCGATTTCGGGTTCCTCTCTGAAGCGGTCAATAGACTGTGTACAGGAAGCTGCGCATCGGCGGGAACA
The DNA here is from genome assembly GCA_020725705.1 of Anaerolinea sp. Taxonomy (GTDB): domain Bacteria; phylum Chloroflexota; class Anaerolineae; order Aggregatilineales; family Aggregatilineaceae; genus DYGX01. Next base: position 621 of record DYEN01000461.1, on the reverse strand, counting down.
ACACGTCCAGCAGATAGCGCGCCTCGCCCCACACGGCAAAATCGGGGTAGGTAGCGTGCAGCGCAGCGCGATCGCGGTGCCCCAGAACCAACTTGGGCAGCAGCGTAGGTGGAATCTTGATCATGCCCTCGTCCGTGAACCCGACGCGCTCGACGCCGGCCAGCCTGCCGTCTTCGAAGCGCAGCGCGAACGCCTCACGGTAGAGGTTGAGCAGAACCGTTTCGGTTAAGCCGGCGAACGGGCTGCGCGCGAGCCGCTGCTCCAACGCGGGCGCGATTTGCGTAAACAGACGCGGCACGTCCACCACCTTGATCTGCCACTCGTAGCTGCCTGCATCGTAGGCGCCCCATGCCTGAGCCATGCGCGCCAGCGAGCTTTCCGCCGCCAGGTTAAGCCGCAGGTACGGCTTGCCGCGCGCTTGCGCCAGGGCTTTGAGGTGGCGCAGGGCGGCCTGCGCGGCGCGATAGGCAAGCTGCGAGGTTTCGCTGACGATCAGCCCGTCGCCAAAGCCCATCGCCGCCACCCGCCAGTAGCCGGTCACAGCGCCGTCCGGACCGGCGATCACCCATGTGTCAGCTTCCATAGCCGTTCCCGCCGTGTACAGCAGCAGATAGCGCCAGG